>NZ_JBNPXV010000016.1:39549-105855 GCF_050433125.1 Roseimarinus sediminis
CAAAACCAAAGCCAACCTTCGGTTTTGGTCTTTTTTGTTTCCCCTTCGCTTTGCAACGAGTTGCACGCTCTGTGAAAACAAAAAAGCCCCGCAACAAGTTGCAAGGCTTTGGTTTTGCGGAGAGAGAGGGATTCGAACCCCCGGACCGCTCGCACGGTCAACGGTTTTCAAGACCGCCGCATTCGACCACTCTGCCATCTCTCCTGAAATGCGATGCAAAAATAGACGTTTTTTTCAATCCCCCAAAAATTAGTCATGAATTTTAAGTGCTTTTAAATGCTCATTTTTGCCATAACGGGCTTAAATAGCTGGTCGGAAACCTCTTCCTATCCCTTCGTTCAACAAATATTTTATCAACAGTAGTTAATATCTTCATTTTCAGTGTTTGTTATTTATGTGCCAGTGCTTATTCTTTTGTAAATCAATGGGTAATGTCATGATCGACAATAGTATTATTATGAAAAATTACGACAGCTTAAGTCTGAAACCCCCTATTTTACTGAATGTTCAGCGTTTTTTTTTATTGTTAATGTTTGCAAAGCTCACTAAAAACAATATATTTGTGTGAGTTAACGTAGTTTTATAACCCTTAAATCTCAACTTATGAATAAAGCTCAATTAATTGATGCCATGGCTGCAAAGTCGGGCCTGACAAAAGCTGATGCCAAAAAATCGTTAGACGCCTTTATTGATGCTACCAGTGAAGCATTAAAAGCTGGTGACCGTGTTGCTTTGGTTGGATTTGGATCTTTCTCAGTAGCTAAAAGAAGCGCTCGTACCGGACGCAACCCTCAAACTGGTAAAGAAATTCAAATTAGCGAGAAAAACGTGGTAAAATTTAAGCCAGGAAGTGAATTATCAGAAAGCGTATAGTTTTTTTTGATGTAAAGAAATTCTGAGGGAGGACAAACAAAGGTTCTCCCTTTTTTGTACCTTTGGCTGCGCATTTATCATGGAGGAAAAACTGGTAAAATATCTTTCAAGTTATCTTACAGCGAATCGGTTTAATCTTTTTAATCAACTGGTTGAAAACCGAACGCGTTATCTTACTGTTGTACTGGAAGACATCTACCAAAGCCAGAACGCCAGTGCCGTTTTACGCACTTGTGATTGTTTTGGAATTCAGGATGTTCATGTGGTTGAAAATTACAATAAATTTGATGTAAACCCCAAGGTGGCCCTGGGAGCTTCCAAGTGGTTGTCGATCCATCACTATAAGAAAGGAGAAAACAATACCCTTGAAGCGATCAAACGACTGAAGGCCGATGGTTACCGTATTGTAGCCACCTCGCCACATGAAAATGATGTGAACCTTGAAGATTTCGATCTTGCTGCCGGGAAGTCGGCCCTCGTATTTGGTACCGAGTTAAAGGGAATTTCAGAAAGCGTGCGTGAAAATGCTGATGAGTTTCTGAAAATTCCGATGTATGGTTTTACCGAAAGTTTTAATATTTCTGTTTCAGCTGCCATCATCCTTCATTACTTAACGCATCAACTGAAGCAGAGCACGGTTGACTGGAAACTTACTGGCAGCCAGCGCAATGAAATCTTACTTGAGTGGTTGAAAAAGTCGGTCAGGGGAAGCGATCAACTGATTAGAAAGTTTGAAGCTGAAACTAACTTATAGCTTGTTAAATAGTTTTTATTTTAATGCCTAATTTAACTATATTTGAATTAAACATGACGATTCACTATGAACTGTTTGATTATTGATGACGATAAGCTGTCGAGAAAATTGCTTGAAAAGTTTGTGGAAAAAACCGATTTACTCGATCAGTATTTTTCTTTCCCAGGGGCCATCGAAGCCATGAATTTTATCCGTAAGGATGAAGAAAAGATCGATCTGATCTTTCTTGACATTGAAATGCCCGATATGAACGGTGTGGAGTTCATGCAGTCGTTGGGTGATCATCCGATACAGATCATTGTTGTTTCGTCGAAGGAAAAATATGCGCTCGATGCCATTGAATACGATGTAACCGATTATTTACTAAAGCCGGTAACTTATGTGCGTTTTTTAAAGGCTACCGAGAAAGCAGTTAATAAGTTACGCGAAGAAATGCTTCCGGCTTCAAATTCCAAGGAAGACTTTTTTATACGAAATAATGCCAGTCTTAAGCGACTGCGTTACGAAGATGTGGTTTGGATTGAAGCCCTTGAAAATTATATTGTGGTGTATACCAACGATGAACGCTATACGATTCATTTCACCATGAAAGCCATCATGGACCAATTGCCTTCGGACAAGTTCTTCCGGATTCATCGCTCATACATTGTCAATCGCAGCAAAATTGAACTGATCAAAACCAATTCGATTGAGGTCAAAACCAAAGAGGGCAAACAGTCGTTGCCCATAGGTAAATCGTATCGCGAATTATTACTGCGTGATATCAACCTGTTAAGCAAATAGTCGGGGTGCAGGAAGCATTTATTGCACCCTGATAAGCGAAGGGATAAATTGTATGGTGCTGTGCAGTAGTATTTTTCTGTCGTCGCTTGCATCGGCCAATGCTTCTTTTAGCTGATCGATGTATGCTTTTGCCGATGTTTCGGAAAGATGACCTTCCGTATTCTCTATCAGTGTATACGCCTCGAAGGCAAGCATGTAAGAGCCATTGATCAGCAAGTTGATGAAAGTGGATAAATAATTGGTGTAATCGAGTCCGTTTTCCCAACATGCTCTGACAATTTGTTCCTTGATTTCCTCTGATTTTGCATTTTCAATTGCTGAAACCAAAACGGGCACGGCATTGGTATGTTTCACTTCCGAAAGCAGACGCATTATTTTTTGTGCTACTTCACTGCTATCATTTTTCTCAAGCTGATCAAGCAACATGGGGATGTATTCGCTGTTGCCACTTTGCCCGATTTCGTCAATGGCAGCCAGTGTCTCTGCTTCAGTATTTGAATACAGTCTGCTGATTAAAGCATCGTTTACATTTTTTGTTGTCATTGTTTTCTTACTTTAGGCTGCAAAGGTAATTAACAAGGTAAACAAATACACTTTTCATCTGTTCGAATTTAGTTTTTATAGCATTGGTGGGATGTGCGATTGCATACTCACCTGGAAAAAATAAGTGAATCAATGGATCAAACACATGCGCTGGGAAATGAAAAGGTAGGATTATTAATTAAGCGTTTTTACTGGCCTGCATTTGTCAGTGTATTTGTCAGTGCGCTTTACAATATTGTCGATCGCATATTTATAGGGCAGGGGGTGGGTGCTGCTGCACTTTCGGGTTTAAGCATCATCTTTCCCATCATGCTGATCATGATGGCCTTTGGAATGTTGTTTGGTGTGGGAACAGGCGTCCAGGTGTCAATCAGTCTGGGTGAAAAAGATCAGGTAAAGGCAGAGAAAACACTGGGTAATGGTTTTTCACTCATGTTGTTGGTTTCGGTTTTTATTACCGTGCTCACCATGCTCATTAAAGATCCGCTCTTGCGTGTATTTGGGGCTTCGGATGATACCATCGGATATGCCCAGGATTACCTGATGATTATACTCCCGGGGGTTATTTTTCAGGTGGTTGGTTTTTCACTCAACAATGTAATTCGCAGCGAGGGCAATGCAAAGGTAGCCATGTATTCCATGCTCATTGGTGCAGGTATCAACATTGTGCTCGATCCAATTTTTATTTTTGTACTCGACATGGGAGTTAAAGGAGCTGCCTTTGCCACCCTCATCTCGATGATGATGATGTCGGTTTGGGTGTTGAGCCATTTTATCAGACGCCGTTCGGTGGTCGATTTACACTATAAGTACATGCGGCTTGAGTTTCCGGTGGTGAAGGCAATTGTGGCCATTGGGATGGCGCCTTTTGCCATGCAGCTGGCAGCAAGTGTGGTACATGCACTTTTTAATCTTCAGTTGGTAAGGTTTGGGAATGATATTGCCGTAGCGGCCAACGGAATACTGATGAGTGTTATGTCGATGATTTTTATGTGTGTTGTTGCCGTGAACATGGCTACTCAACCCATTATCGGTTATAATTACGGGGCAAAAAATTTCGATCGGGTAAAACAGACTTTGTTTAAAGGAATAAAAATTGCCTCGCTGATTGCCGTGGCAGGATTTATTCTGGTGGAAGTATTTCCGGGTGCCATTGTCAGGATGTTTAATAACACCGACGAGGAATTATACCATATTGGTGTCAGGGGGATTCGTATCGGACTGGCGATGACGGCACTGGTAGGATTTCAGGTAGTGGTGGGAAATTATTTCCAATCGACCGGCAAGGCACGCCTGGCCATGATCATTTCATTGTTGCGCCAGGTGATTGTGTTAACACCGCTACTGATGATTTTTCCCCGCTTTCTGGGGCTCGACGGGGTGTGGTTGTCGATGCCGGTTTCTGGTTTTGTATCGGCACTCATTGTGGCCTGGTACTTTCGCAAAGAGTTGGTACGGCTCAATGAGCTAATCGACAGTCAGGAGAAACTGCTTTAAATTAGTTTCTCCTTCAGGTATTGACCGGTGTACGATTTTTTAGTTTTGATCAGTGCTTCGGGTGTTCCTTCAAATACCAGATTTCCACCCAAATCTCCGCCTTCGGGGCCCAGATCGATCAGCCAGTCGGCCGATTTAATTACTTCCATATTATGTTCTACGATGAGCAGGGTATGGTTGCGTTCGAGCAGCGCTGAAAACGATTTTAGCAGGGTTTTTATGTCTTCAAAGTGCAGCCCGGTGGTTGGTTCGTCGAAGATGAAAAGTGTGTGTTCACTCTTTTCCTTTGCCAGAAATGAAGCCAGTTTTACTCTTTGACTTTCACCTCCCGACAAGGTGCTCGACGATTGTCCCAGCTGCACATAACCCAAACCTACATCCTGCAGTGGCTGCAGCTTCTTAATAATTTTTTGATTGTAGCTTCCTTTGTTGCTCTTAAAGAAATCAATGGCATCATCAACCGTCATTTCAAGAAGATCGTGAATATTTTTACCATGGAAATGAACTTCCAGAATGTCTTCCTTAAATCGTTTGCCTCCACAACTTTCGCACACAAGATAGATGTCGGCCATGAACTGCATCTCTACTTTAATCTGACCTTCACCCTGGCATTCGTCGCAGCGTCCTCCATCGACATTGAATGAAAAGTGGGATGGCTTTAAACCCTGTACCTTTGCACTTTGCTGACTGGCAAACAGGGCCCTTATTTCGTCGTAAGCCTTAAGGTAGGTTACCGGATTGGAGCGGGATGATTTACCAATCGGGTTTTGATCGACGAATTCAACACCATGAATCAATTGGAGATCGCCTTTGATTTTATCGTGTTTGCCGGTTCTTTCTCCATAGGCTCCAAAACGCTTGGCCAGTGCCGGATAAATGACCTGTTTTACCAGCGATGATTTACCTGATCCGCTCACACCTGTTACCACCGTCATGGCGTTGAGCGGGATCTTTAAATCGATGTTCTTCAGGTTGTTTTCGCGGACACCTGCTACTTCAATGAAATTGTTCCATTTGCGCCGTTGGTCGGGAATTTCAATTTTTTCCTTTCCTGTCAGATAGGCTGCAGTCAGACTTTTCTGATCGTTAATCAGTTCTTCCTGGCTGCCGGTAAAAATGACCTCTCCGCCATGCGTTCCGGCCCGGGGGCCTATGTCAATCAGCAGATCGGCTGCCCTGATGATTTCTTCATCGTGTTCGACCACCACAACGGTGTTGCCCAGATCGCGCAAGCGGGTCAGAACCCCAATCAGTCGTTGTGTATCGCGCGAGTGAAGCCCGATACTGGGTTCGTCGAGTATGTAAAGCGAACCGACCAGTCCGCTTCCCAATGAGGTGGCGAGATTAATCCGCTGGGATTCTCCGCCCGAAAGGCTCGATGAAAGTCGGTTGAGTGTGAGGTAACCAAGCCCCACATCGCAAAGAAATTCAAGCCGGTTATTGATTTCCTTTAGCAGTCTTGATGCAATTTTTTCTTCATGCGGAGGAAAAACCATCTTTGCAAAAAGCGGACGCAGTTCGTTGACGGGCAGCAAAACCAGCTCGTGCAGTGAAAGGCCGTTGATTTTTACATAAGCGGCTTCTTTCTTTAATCGGGACCCATTGCAGTCGGGACAAATGGTTTTGCCTCTGTAGCGGGCGAGCATTACCCTGAACTGTATTTTATAGCTTTTTTCTTCGAGGTGTTTAAAAAATGCATTAAGCCCGTCGAAATAGCGGTTGCCGGTCCAGAGTAATTTTTTTTGTTCGGGGCTCAGGTCTTCGATTGGTTTGTGTACCGGAAAATTGAAACGATCGGAATGCAGGATGAGCTGATTTTTCCATTCCGACATTTTTTCGCCACGCCAGCAAACAATGGCATCATCGTAAACCGACAGCGTTTTGTCGGGAATGACCAAGTCTTCGTCAATACCAATGACTTTTCCATAGCCCTCACATTTTGGGCAGGCACCCAGCGGGTTGTTAAAACTAAACATGTCGGGCGAAGGTTCTTCGAAGCGCATTCCATCGAGCTCGAAACAATGTGAGAAGCTTTTTGCTTCTACCTGATCATCAACAAAGACTTTGATAACGCAGTTTCCATGGCCTTCGTTAAAAGCCGACTGTACTGAATCAGACATGCGGCTGATGCTATCATCGCTGTTACTCACTGCGATGCGATCGATGACCACATTCAGCTCATCTTCATGTCCTTTCATCTTTTCGAAGGTTTCGCCCGAATCGATTTTCAACAGTTCATTATTCAGTTCAACGCGAGTAAATCCCTGTTGAAAAAGCAGACCAATTTCTTCTTCCGGTTTTCGGTGGTGATCAGTATGAAAGGGAGTAAGAACCAGCATACGCGTACCTTCGGGATAAGAAAGCAAGTAATCGACCACATCGCTCACATCGTGTTTCTTCACCTCTTTACCCGAAAGCGGTGAAATGGTTTTACCGATTCTTGCAAACAGTAATTTAAGGTAGTCGTAAATCTCGGTCGATGTACCAACAGTCGACCGGGGATTGCGTGTATTCACCTTCTGTTCAATGGCAATGGCTGGTGGTATTCCTTTGATAAAGTCGACTTCGGGTTTGTTAATTCGGCCCAGAAACTGACGGGCATACGACGAAAGACTTTCAACATAGCGACGCTGTCCCTCGGCATAAAGGGTGTCGAATGCCAGTGTCGATTTTCCTGAGCCCGATACCCCTGTAATGACCACCAGTTTGTTTCGGGGAATCTTAAGTTCGATGTTTTTGATGTTATGGAGCCGGGCTCCTTTGATGTGTATATGGTCGGTTAATGCTGTTTTTGCTGACATTTAGTACCTAATTATTTGTACGTTAATGAAAAATACTTATTTTTGAGGCAAAGTTAACATTTTGTTTCACCATTAAAACGATAGGAGATACTTATAGAAACAACTCTACCTTAAATTAACTTCAAAATAATAAGGTAATGATCGACAGAAATAACCTGAGCGATAATGAGTTGGTTCAATCGTATCTGAATGGTGATTTTACTTCACTCGAAGAGCTGATACAGCGCTACAAGGATAAGGTATACACTTATATCCTGATAACCATTAAAAATCAACACCTGGCAGAAGATATTTTTCAGGAAACCTTTATTAAGGTCATCCGATCGTTGAATCTGGGCAAATATACCGACAATGGTAAATTTGCTTCATGGGTGATGCGTATTGCCCATAATCTGATCATTGACCACTATCGTCGCGAACGCAACATGAATACTTATTCGAACGATGGTTCTGAAATTGATTTGTTCAACTCGGCCCGCTTTTCAGAAGAGAATGTGGAGGAGGTGATGATTAATGAACAAATTTTGAACGAAGTGCGTGACCTGGTTGAGGAATTGCCCGATGATCAGAAACAGGTGGTGATCATGCGCCATTATCTGGGGCTGAGTTTTAAAGAAATTGCTGATCAAACAGGGGTAAGCATCAATACGGCACTTGGTCGTATGCGTTATGCCCTGATTAATTTGCGAAAAATAATTAATAGTAAAGGAATTGAATTGACTAAGATTTAAAAAAAAAGCGGCATTCCGAATAATAAACTTTACGCAGGCACGTTACTTATTTAAACATTAAAACGATAGCGTGCCTATGAAAAAAAGTTTTACCTTAAAATTTTATTACAGCATATACCAAGCCGGAAATGAACATGGTTTAACATCTGTTCGCTTAGCGTCCGAAAATAATCAGGAAATGAAAAAAGCTCCGGAAGGATGTGTTGAATACATCATGAATTTTGCCCGTGCATACAGCGTGAAAGAAAGCCAGTCGGCAGGGAAAGTTGAAATGATGTTGAACTGAAAAAAGCAGTTTTAGCATTATGAAAGCCGGTAATCACCATGTTACCGGCTTTTATTGTGACGATTATTTTGAATGAAGCAAAGAATTAACCGGCTTTTTTGCGGATGTTACGGATGGTTTCAGCATGCTTACCGTTTTTTTTACTCCAACTTATTTTTGAGCTTGCTATACTTGTCGTAAATTCGTTTAAATTTTAAACCTTACAAGATGAACCAACAACAATTTTTATGTCCGAAGTGTGGAAACCGTGAGTATGAAGTCGATCAGATGAGGGCTACCGGTGGTGCCTTTGCAAAAATATTTGATGTACAAAACAAGAAGTTTACAACGGTGAGTTGTCGGAATTGTGGCTATACTGAGTTATACAAAGGACGAACTTCAACCATTGGCAATGTGTTCGACTTTTTTACCAGCTAGCCAATGCTAACAAATGTTTAAATTTTCTTCCTGTTCATAAGCAATTGAATGAAATCAACGCCTTGATTGTTAGTTTTATGTGCTATTTTGCTGAAAAAGTGTCAAGCGCTTATTTCGGTTGAATTGGCTCATTTAAGCATTTTGAAATAGTTTGATTATCATAAAAATTAACAAGACAATGGCTATTAGCGCATTACAAAAAGAAAGGGCCAAATATCAGCCCAAACTTCCCAAAGCCTTAAAAGGAAATGTAAAAGCAGTTAACGGTGATGCAACCCAATCGGTTGCCGATCAGGAAGAGATCAAAGCGCTTTTCCCCAATACCTATGGTTTGCCTTTGGTTACTTTCTCGGCAGACGATGCAAGTACCGGGGCATCCGGAAAAGTGCAGAATGTAGGAGTGATTCTTTCAGGAGGTCAGGCACCCGGTGGTCACAATGTTATTTCAGGCATTTTCGACGGGCTGAAGGCGCTCAATCCTGAAAACAAATTGTATGGCTTTTTAGGTGGTCCCGACGGCTTCATGAAAAATGAAGTGGTTGAGCTCACAGCTGAGATTATTGATGAATACCGCAATACCGGCGGATTCGACATCATCGGTTCAGGTCGTACCAAACTCGAAACTGAAGCCCAGTTCGACGAAGGATTACTTAATTGCAAAAAATTGAACATCAATGCTGTTGTTGTAATTGGTGGCGATGATTCAAATACCAATGCCTGTGTGCTGGCCGAATACTATGCAAAAATTGATGCCGGAGTTCAGGTAATTGGTTGTCCCAAAACCATCGATGGTGACCTTAAAAATGAAATGATCGAAACATCGTTTGGTTTCGATACGGCCTGCAAGGTATATTCCGAGCTGATCGGAAACATTATGCGCGACGCCAATTCAGCAAAAAAATACTGGCACTTTATCAAACTGATGGGGCGCTCGGCTTCACACATTGCTTTGGAATGTGCACTGCAAACCCAACCCAATATCTGTTTGATTTCGGAAGAAGTAGCTGAGAAAAAGCAAACGCTTGGCGAAATCGTCGACAACATGGCCGACGTGATTGCACGCAGGGCCGAAGACGGACATAATTTTGGGGTGGCACTGATTCCTGAAGGACTGATTGAATTCATTCCTGAAATGAAGGTGCTCATTAATGAGCTCAATGAATTACTGGCCGAAGGAACAGCAACTGCTCAGGCTTTCTCGCATGTTAAGAAATCGCACCGCGTTGATTGGGTAGCCGAAAAACTGACACCCGCTTCATCGGTTGTTTTTCGTTCATTACCCGAAGGAATTGCCACTCAGCTGACACTCGACCGTGACCCGCATGGTAACGTACAGGTATCGAAAATTGATACAGAGAAGTTGCTCATCGAAATGGTAGAGGCCGAATTGACCGAACGCAAGCTGGAAAACAAATACGCAGGCAAATTTGGTTCGCAGGACCACTTCTTTGGCTATGAAGGACGTTGTGCAGCTCCTTCGAACTTTGATGCCGATTACTGCTATTCTTTGGGTTACAATGCTTCGGCTTTGATCAACAGTGGCCTTACCGGTTACATGTCGTCGGTGCGTAACACCATTGCTCCGGCCGACGAGTGGATTGCCGGCGGTATCCCAATTACCATGATGATGAACATGGAACGCCGACACGGACACATGAAGCCGGTTATTCAAAAAGCGCTGGTTGAGCTCGATGGAAAGCCATTTACTTATTTTGCTTCGAAACGTGACGAGTGGGCGGTAAAAACCGATTTTGTATATCCCGGTCCAATTCAATACTTCGGTCCAAGCGAAGTATGCGACCGTGTTGCAGAAACCCTGAAACTCGAAAAATCGTAAATCAATACTGATCATTCAAAACAAAGGCACAGGGTAGTTTACCTTGTGCCTTTGTTTTATGAATTGCTTGCTAGCGATTTCTCCAGCTACGGATGTGGTGTATCAGTTTCCGTTTCAGGCTTACCCTTATTTTTCGCAGCGGGCTATTTTCAAATTTTCTGACATACTGATGAATGGGAATGCAAACTTTTTCAGGATGCTTTCTCGCCCAGTCACTAACAGCTTCGTATTGTTCCTGTTGAAAGTCGAAATTGAGAATCGGAAAATTCTTTTCCAGGGCTGGTATTGAAATGTAAATGTTCGAAGCAATTTTATGCTTGCGTGACCAGCGATGCAGCCGTTTAACAAAGGTGTCGAAGCCGTTTTGTGAAATCATTTCAAGGAAGAGTCTCAACACTTTAAATTCCTTCAAATCCATTTTGAAACGGTCGCTGGCAGGAATCAGTGCCTTGAGTGCATCAAAGTCTTCCTTAACCACTTCGCGCATGGGGCTAACTATGTAGATATTGTCGAAAGGTCCGTTTTGTCTGAACTCTTTTTTCAAGTGCTTTTCAAACCGTTTGAAAGAGCCCCCGATTCCGCCATCGGCAAAGTTTCCATTCAGAAATTTTTGATTTTTGGGATTGTTATTAACTATTGGCTGATCAGGAAAAATAAGAGGAATGGCCGTGGTAGCCATCAGCAAGGGCAAGAGTTTACTTTCGTTGTGATGTTTGTTTCGGTTGTGCACCCAAATGGTGCTTAGTCGCCTGTACGAAAAGGCCAGAATGTAAGTGTTAAAGCGGCATTGATCAAAGTTCTTCATTCCTGCTTTATCCAAAAATCCATTCAACATATTTCGCAGCGGGGTGGTGTTGAAAGGAAGTGTTTTTCCGGTATTCAGCACATCGGCCGTTTTTGCTTTGAAAAGCAAATCTTCTTTAAAATGCTTATCCCACGAAAGTGGCTGCTCAGTTCTGAAGCAGGCGTTGATTGCAGCAATGTTTAAGGCACCAGAACTGAAACCTGCCAGCATGGTATTTTCCTGATCGATGTTCAGCTGCCTGTGTTCAATCAGCTGGTCGATGAGTGCTACTTCCTGCGAAATTCGTGCCGCCGCGCCGGTTAGTAATAGTGCATTTCTCATAGGGTAAAGCTAAATTTTTCGTGGTCAAAATTACAACATTTTAAAAGCGAATCCTATTCCTGCAAGTCCGTTGATGGAGTAGAGCGGAACATGTGCTTTTCCATCAACAACCGGGACGACAGAAGCGCTGGCAAGCAGTTTGCCCTTGGCCGGCAGAAAGAAATGTTTCCCAATTTGGCATTCAACATAGTAATAAAGAGGCAAAGGAAAGCGGTAAAAGGAAGGATGATCGCAAAGGAGAAACGAAAGACTTTATTTCCAGATTTTATTTCGGTTAAGTGCCTGGCGGTAACGGGCTGCATTTCGGTTGTGTTCACTTAGTGTACGGGTAAAATGATGATAGCCCGAAAAGTCCTCGCGGGCACACATGTACAGATAATTGTGTTCTTTGGCATTTAAAACGGCATCGATCGATGTAATTTCGGGGAAGTTGATGGGGCCGGGAGGAAGCCCCGCATATTTGTAGGTATTGTAGGGTGAATCGCTTTCGAGCATCGCGTTGGTGATGCGTCGTACCGTAAAATCGCCGATGGCAAATTTGATGGTCGGATCGGCCTGAAGGAGCATTCCCCTTTTTAAGCGATTCAGATACAGGCCGGCAATGATGGGGCGCTCTTCAGCTTTAACACTCTCTTCCTGTACGATTGAAGCCAGGGTGCTTACTTCGACCGGCGTCAGACCCAATTCTTCCGCTTTTTTTTTTCGGCTGTCGTTCCAAAAACGCTGGTATTCCTTGTGCATGCGTTCAACAAATTGTTCCGGGCTGCTGGTCCAGTAAAATTCATAAGTGTTGGGTATGAACATGGCCCTGAAATTTTCATGCCCGAAAGGGTAATCGTTGCTTTGCTCTTCGCTGGTGAAAGCGGCAAGCAATTGCATGGAATCGGCTTCGAAATAGGGATTTAATTTACCGGCCAGTTCTTCAAAGGTTCGTACATTGTTAAAAGTAACATCGACCGGATCCTGAAGGCCACCACGCAACACGTTCACCACCTGGTTGGTGTTCCATCCTTTTTTGAGTTCGTATTTGCCGGGTTTTATGTTCTTTTTGTATTCCTTTTTCTTCGAAACCCAGCTGAATGCTTTCATGTTATTGAGGAGATCCTGTTCAATCAGCAGGGCTTCCACATCTTCGAAGCTTGCATCGGAGGGAATGTAAATTACCGCATCTTTTTTAACATTTTCCTTAAAAATGTATCCAAACAATTCAAAGGCACGCACGCCTGCTACCAGCAGCAAAAGTGCAAAAACGATCATCGACCATTTGCCGATTTTTGGAAATAGCAATGCGCGGGTTTTTTTGTCAATCGCCATATTTCATTCTTTTTTGCAAAAATAAACTTTTGCCACGTGTACTGCCGAACATTTGGTGAAAATATTGTTAAAATGGCCAGATCGTTCAGGAGGGAACAGGCTTTCTCCCTTAAAACACTTAAATTTGCAGGCGTTAAATTTTAAACCACGAGCTATGCATAAGGTTCACCTTGCCGATAACATTTTCTATCTGGGCGTTAATGATCGTCGTACCAGTTTGTTTGAGAATTTCTGGCCGCTGCCCTACGGGGTAACGTACAATTCTTATCTCATTGTCGACGATAAAGTTTGCCTGATCGATACTGTTGATCGCAAATTTACTGACGATTATTTTGAAAAACTGGATGAGCTGCTGGGCGACCGGGCGGTCGATTATGTGGTAATTAACCATGTAGAGCCCGATCATTCGGGTTCACTCTCCGCATTGAAGATGAAATATCCCGAAATTACCATCGTTGGAAACAAGAAAACATTTCCAATGCTTGAAAATTTTTACGGAATCACCGAAAATACCCTGGTGGTAGCCGATGGAGATGAACTCGATTTGGGGAAACATCAGCTCAGCTTTCATACCATTCCGATGGTACACTGGCCCGAAAGCATGGTGACTTATGAACGCAGTCAGCAAATACTTTTCTCGAACGACGCCTTTGGTAGCTTTGGCACACTCGACGGCGGCATTTTCGACGATGAACTGAATCTTTCGTTTTACGAAGAAGAAGCCATGCGTTACTTCACCAACATTGTTGGTAAGTATTGCCCGCACACCCAGCGTGCGCTGGTGAAACTCGAAGGACTCGAAATAAAGCAGATTGCTCCTTCGCATGGTCCCATCTGGCGGAGCCACCTTGCTTACATTATGGAAAAATACCAGCAATGGAGCAGCTATATCACCGAAAAAGGGGTGGTCATTATTTTTGGATCGATGTATGGAAATACCGAAAAAATGGCCGATGTCATTGCCCGTCAGCTGGCAGTGCGAGGTATTAAGAACATTCGGATTTACGATGCTTCAAAAACCCATGTGTCGCATATCATCAGCGATGTGTTTAAATACAAGGGAGTGATTGTTGGAAGCTGTGCCTACAATAATGAAATGTTTCCCAGTGTTGAAGCTGCTGTGAACGAATTGGTGCACAAAGGAATAAAAGATCACTTTCTGGGTGTTTTTGGATCGTACAGCTGGAATGGCGGAGGCGTGAAAAACCTGGAAAAATTCTCCGAGGAAATTAAATGGGAAGTAGTCAATCCGTCGGTTGAAGAAAAGGGGGCATTGAAAAAAGACAAATACGAAGAGGCGGTTCTATTGGCCAATTCAATGGCCGACCGGCTCGATGCATTTTTTAAATAGCAAAGAAAATTGCGTTTTACACCAGGGGGTGAAGTTTTGTAGCTTCACCCCTTGTTTGTTATCTTATTCACGAAAGTGAGAAATGAGTCGCAACTGATTGGGAATAATTGAAACATGCAGGGGGTGTAGTCCAAGAAATTCTCCATCGGCTTCGGTATAAACCGGGCTCGAGACTTCTATCTTCATGTCCTGAACCTGATAAAAGTCGAAGTATTTGATTTGATCGACCTTGCCTCCAAACAATTTGGGCAGACTGACAATCAGTTTTTGCCTGGTGATTTTACAAGCCAGGGTCACATCGAGCAAACCATCGTCGGGTACAGCATGTGGCAGCAACCTGAAACCACCTCCCTTGTACTGGCAAACTCCTATGGTGAGGTTGTAAATTTTGCTGTCGATGATCTGGTCGTCGAGATGAATGAGTGAACTGACATTTCTGTGGGCAAACAACGATCGTATCAATCCCTTCATGTAATCACTCTTGCGTGATTTTCCCTTTATTTTACCGGGAAGATTGTATTTTACAACGCGGGCATCGAAGCCAATGCCGACCGAATTAACAAAATACCGGGTTTCAGGCTTTTCATTTCCATTCTGATAAGTAATCTGTCCCACATCCTGGGTAATGGTGTTTCCGGCTTTGATTTGTGCAATGGCCTCCTTGTAGTTGTTTGAAATATTGTGTGTTTTGATCCAGTCGTTGCCCGTTCCGACTGAAATCATACCCAATAATATTTCTGTAGGAGGAAGCTCTTTTTGCTGCATGATACCATTAACCACTTCATGCAGGGTGCCATCGCCACCAATGGCTATAATTTTTCGATAACCCTTTTCAATGTTCTTTTGCACCAGATCAACAGCGTGACCTGCGTAACGGGTTTTAACGGTATCGAAGAGAAAGTCCTGCTTTTTTAGTTCTTTTTTTATCGAAGGCCAAATGCTTTGAGCCTGTTGCCCTCCGGCATTTGGATTCAAAACAACCAGCCATTTCTTTCTTATTCTGCTTTCCATGGTGCTAAATTGGTCTGCAAATTAGACAAATCGTTTTAAAAAATGATTTTTCCGGTAGCTGCTTTTCGACATCTGTCCGTTAAAAATGCTAAAATTGAAAGAAGTAGCATCGATCGCAATGCAGCATTATTTTTTGTAAATTGGCGCAAACTAAGCCAATGAGTCCTTTTAGAATAGCTGGTTTCCTTGTTTCACTTTTGTTGCTTGTTTTTCTTTTTAACGAGCGGGAGAGTTTCAACTCGTTATTTTCAGAAAATATGACTGAATTGCCTGAAAGTTTTAAAACTGATCATTCAGCCGATTCGTTGTTCACTACAGAGTTGACTGAAAATACAAAGAACAAGGACGATTCATTACAAAAGCCTGATGCAAATCCCGTTATGGCCAATGAGCAGGCTCTCACCACATTCTTTACAAAACTGGGTACAACACACGATACACTGGTTCGGATTGTTTATTATGGAGATTCACAAATTGAAAGAGATTTCATCACCCATACTTTCAGGAAAAAACTGCAGCATCATTTTGGAGGAGCCGGACCGGGTTATGTGCCTGCCGGCATGTATTTTAATAAAGCCGAAGGGGTAGATATCGTCAGTAATGATTTTGAAAGTCACTCACTCTCTTATCAAAACGGAAACGATAATTTTGCTTTGTATGGAAGATATTTCGTGGCAACAGGCAATCGGGTCCGTTTAAAAATTAAAAACAGGAAGGCAGAAAATTTCCGTTGTCTGAAGCTTTTCTATCATGGAAATGGAAAGCTGAATATACAGGACGATGAAGATGGCCCGGTTTTTTTTACGCTGAACGACTCTCTGGACAATTTATTTACTAACTGTTTCGGCGCCAGTCCAGGCACCCTGCGTCTGTCCATCGAAAGCGATTCGTCGTTCCTTATTGACGGACTTCTACTGGATCCCATCAAGGGGCTTGTTGTTGATCAGGTGGCTTTCAGGGGAAATCTGAATTTGATGGCCCATAAAATCAATGGCGACAGGTATTTGAATATGGCCCATAAGATGAATATCGGGCTTTTTATACTTCATTTTGGTTTAAATGCCATTCCTGATCAAAGGAGCAGTTACAGCGCTTATCAAAAAGCACTTGAGCGGGATATTTCGCTGTTGAAATTGTGGGTTCCCGATGCTTCGGTGCTTGTTATCGGTGCATCGGACATGGCCTATCGGTTCGAAGGAGAACTGAAGCCCTATCCAAACATTGATGCGCTGATCGAAGCGCAGCGGAAGGCGGCTTTCAGTCAGGGGGCTGCGTTTTGGGATATGCGGGCAGCCATGGGAGGTAAAGGGTCCATTGTTCAATGGGTTGAAGCACAACAGGCCCGATCGGATTATGCCCATTTGACCCAAAAGGGAGGCGAAATAATTGGGGAGCACTTGTACCTCGATTTGATGAAAGCATATAATCAATACCTTGAGCACGATGATTGAAGATTTGGCACAATATTTTAGTCAATGGCTCAGTTACCAGTCTGGTTCGCCATGGCTGTTCACCAGAATTGAATTTTGGGTGTTTCTGGCACTGGTGCTTGTTGTTTATACTTTTTTTTATCAAAAGGTGCGCAGTCGCAACATTTATCTTCTGATCATTAGTTTGTTTTTTTATTACAAAACAGGAGGTTGGTTTACATCGCTGCTTATTTTTTCCTGCATCAGTAATTACTTGCTGGGAAACAGGGTGGGGCTTGCACTGAAAAAACGATCGAAGCAAGTGTGGCTTGCACTTGGGATCACCATGAACCTGGCTTTGCTGGCGTATTTTAAATATGCCTATTTTTTTACTGCTTTGCTCAACCGAATGGCCAATGATGAGTTTGAAACCTATAACTGGCTGGCACAGGTGTGTAACAGGATTTCGCATACATCCATCGATACTTCAGAAATAATTCTTCCAGTTGGTATTTCCTTTTTTACTTTTCAGGCCATCAGTTACCTGGTTGATGTTTACCGAAAAGACACCCGGGTGGTTCACAATATCTTTGATTTCAGCTTCTACCTATCCTTTTTTCCCCAACTGGTTGCAGGTCCAATTGTTCGTGCTTCGGGCTTTGTGCCACAGCTTTACCGGGCGGTAAAAATTACCCGCGAGGAGTTTGGACATGCAGTGTATCTAATACTAAGCGGTTTGCTGAAGAAAATAATCTTGGCTGATTATTTGGCCGTTCAATTCATCGATCGTGTTTTTGACAGTCCGGCCAGTTATTCCGGTGCCGAAAACCTGATGGCTGTTTATGGCTATGCCTTGCAGATTTTTGGCGACTTTTCGGGTTACACCGACTTGGCGATAGGTATTGCACTTTTGTTGGGCTTTAAGTTGCCGCTTAACTTTAACGCTCCCTACAAGGCACTTTCGATGACTGATTTCTGGCATCGCTGGCACATCAGTCTTTCAACCTGGCTGCGCGATTATTTGTACATCCCGCTGGGCGGTAACAGACGAGGCAAATTCAGAACCTACCTGAATCTGATGCTCACCATGGCGCTGGGCGGTTTGTGGCACGGTGCCAATCTGCGCTTTTTGATGTGGGGAATCTTTCATGGATTTCTGCTGGCCGGTGAAAAACTGTTTTTGCCCTTGCGAAAAAGAATACCAACTACCCGGCTGGCAAGGTTCTTCTCTATTCTGCTTACCTTCCATCTGGTTGGAGCGGGGTGGATCCTTTTCAGAGCACCTTCAACAGAGCATGTGCGGCTCATGATCCTGCAAATCGTTCATGTCTTCCATTGGAAAAACTTCGTCGACATGGCTCAACACTATCCTTTAATTGTGGCCGTTATGTTTAGCGGATTGGCCATTCACTGGTTCCCTTCGATGTGGCACGAAAATTTCAGGGGCTGGTTCATTCGTCAATCAATTTGGGTGAAAGCCGTTTTGGTGCTGATCGTTTTATATATATTGCATCTTTTTAGGGTGGCCGATTTGCAGCCTTTTATCTATTTTCGTTTTTAATTCTATAAGTCAATTAAATATAAATTGAATGTTGTCATCTATTAGAACAATTTTTGAACAGGAGGCTGAAGCAATCAGAAATATTCCTGTTGATGAAAACTTTGAACAGGCCATTGCGGTAATACATGAGCATGTGCATCAAAAAGGCGGAAAACTGGTTGTTACCGGAATGGGAAAAGCAGGGCAAATTGCCGAAAACATTGCTACGACCTTCAGCTCAACCGGAACGCCTGCAATTTACCTGCATCCCAGCAATGCCCAACACGGCGACTTGGGGGTGCTGGCTGTAAACGATGTGATGCTGCTTTTGTCCAATTCGGGGAAAACGCGGGAAATCATCGAGTTGGTAATGCTTAGTAAGCGGCTTTATCCGCAAATTCCAATGCTGGTAATTACCGGTAATTGTGAGGGTGAACTTCCACGGCTTTCTAAAGTATGTTTGTTTACCGGGAATCCGCCTGAAGTTTGTCCGCTGGGCCTTACGCCAAGTACCTCTACCACTGTTATGACCGTAATGGGTGATGCTTTGGTGGTATCGATGATGATAAAAATTGGCTTTACCAGTGCCGATTATGCAAAGCGTCATCATGGAGGCTATCTTGGAGAAAAATCGCGCGAACAATCTTCCCTGTAGTTTATATTTTTATTAACTATGAACACAAGTCAGCAAATGGTGCTGAAAGCAAAAGCTAAAAACTGATTTTTGTTGAAACCAATAAAATTGAAACCATGAGAATAAATAAAGAACAAAGCATCGCGGTGATGGTCGATGTACAGGAGCGGCTCTTTCCTGCAATGGATATGAATATGGATTTGCTGAAAAAGAGCAAAATGCTGATTGAAGGACTCAGTGTACTGGAGGTGCCCATGCTGGTAACCCAGCAGTATACCAAAGGACTGGGTAAAACCATACCGGATCTGTCAACCATTATTGCTGATTTTTCACCCATTGAAAAGATTGCTTTTAGTTGTTGCGATGAAAATGCTTTTGTTGAAGCTTTGGAAGAAGAAGAACCAGCCTATGTAATTTTGTTTGGTATCGAGTCGCATGTGTGTGTACTCCAAACGGCCATCGATTTAAAAAGTATGGGTTATGAGCCGGTAATTGTAGCCGATGCCATTGCGTCGCGCAAAGCAGCCGATATGGCCATTGCCATGGAACGCTTCAGGCACGAAGGCATTATGGTCACTACCGTTGAATCGCTTTTGTTTGAGTTGCTTCGCATGGCCGGATCACCGCAATTCAAAGCCATTTCAAAACTGGTGAAATAATACAGTGTAGAAAACAGATGTACTTAGGGCCCGATAATTCGCTTACTGCTTTTTATGGAACTTTATTATCAGCTTACTGCTGTCGTATTGCTGGCTGAAACCATCGGTTTATGGGTTTGGTTCGATGTATTCGGGAAAGAAGCGCCTGGCTGGAAACAAATGAAAAACCGCTTTTTTCTACTTGGTGATTTATTGACAGGGCTGATGCTTCTGGCTTATCTGGCGCTGAGTGCTTATGAATGGACCCGGTGGCCAATGGCACTGATGGTGGCCATGGAACTCATTACCCATTACAGGCGAACCAGCGAATACCTGCTCAAGGTGCCTTCGCGTTACTGTAAGTCGAAACTGATGTTTACAGTCAATTCGTTCAAACTGCTTTTGCTTTTTGGTTTGTTGTTCTTGCTGATTCCTTTTTAATTAGTAGAAGTCAAGTAAGCGAATGTCGAATTGAAGCACAGCATTGGGGGGTATTTTATTGCCGGTACCCTTACGGCCCCAGGCCAGATCGGATGGCACCCAGAACTTGAAACGGCTGCCTTTGGGCATTAGCTGCAGGCCTTCCTGCAAACCTTCAATTAGTTCATTTAGTGCCACTTCGTCGGGCTGATTTTGCCGGTAAGTATCTTCCAGCAGGGTTCCGTTAAGCAGTAACGCTCGTTGGTGAATCGTCACCTTACTCCATTCATCGGGCCGATCGCCCTCAGTAAGTTCTACAATGGCATACTGCAAGCCCGATGCTGTTTCTTTTACATCGGCCTTATCCCTGTTTTTCAGAAGAAAATCTTCGCCTGTTTTTCGATTGTTTCCTGCTGAACCTTTTTGTCTTTTTTTGCTTTCTCTTTTACTCAATGCCAATGATTTTGTTGATTAATAATTACAAAGCTATAAATTTGCCGGAAACAGCACATTCAATAAGATAAAAGGGGTGAAGATGATCCTCACATCCATTCCTCCAAGTCCTGAATTAGCGAAATATGAACCCGACTTTTGAAAATCAGATGCCAAATAAAAATAATGAACTCCGGCAAAAGCTGAGCCGACAGGAAGGATGGATCTCAATCATTGTGAATATCATTCTTTTTGCGTTGAAATACTGGGCAGGGATTGTTAGCGGCTCACTGGCTCTGATTGCCGATGCCTGGCATACGCTTTCCGATTCGATCAGCTCAATTTTTGTTTTAATCAGTTCCCAATATTCCTACAAAAAAGCCGACAGGGAACATCCTTATGGTCATGGTCGCTTTGAGCTGGTAACTACCATTTTTATCGGCATCCTTCTGGTTTTAATTGCACTTAATTTTGTAAAAGAAGGGATTGAGAAATTTTTGGATCACGAAACAGCCCAATATGGGTGGATTGCCATTGCAGCAACCGTATTATCGGTGATTATGAAGGAAGGGCTGGCCCAGTTTGCTTTTTGGGGCTATCGCCAAACTGACTCCGAAACACTTAAGGCCGATGGATGGCATCATCGAAGCGATGCCATTTCATCAATCGTAATTCTGGCGGGTATTTTTGTCGGTCGTTTTCTTTGGTGGATTGATGCTGCCCTTAGTGTGGTGGTGTCGATGTTCCTTTTTTATACGGCCTACGAAATCATTCGTAACAGCATCAGTTCAATTTTGGGTGAGGCGGCAAATCCGGAGCTCATCGATCAAGTAAAGAAGGTTGCCTATTTTGAAGCACAAAGGGAAATATACATGCACCATATTCACCTTCATAACTATGTGACGCACAAAGAAATGACCTTTCACATTTGTCTGCCCGACGATTATACCATTGAAAAGGCACATCAGTTGACTTCATCAATCGAAGCAGCCATCAGGATGCAATTAAACATCGAAGCCACTATCCATATCGATCCATTGGGAGAAGTTCCCGGTGAACTGATTAATAAATAGCGGCTTCGAAAAAAATCAATCTGAGCCGGTGTTTACGATATATGCAGATCGGTTCTGCCTGCAAACTCAAAATAACGGCGCAGTGAATTGGTCAATAAACGTTTGTAGTTGGTTGTAAAATTGTTGGCATCGATGTATTCAGCCAGAAAGCGATTGATATCGCCCTCACTGATATCTTTGTCATCCTTGTTTTTAAACCAGCCGAAAAATACATTCAGCATACTAATGTACACTTTAACTGTGCCTTCGCTATAGCCTTTGTTGAGAAAACTCTTGCTGAATTGCTCCAGTTTTGCCTGCTGTTCTTCCGAAGGTTTTTCTGTTCTGATTCGTTTGCGTCTTTCCTTTTTTTCAGGTTTTTCTTCAAACTCATAGTTTTTGAAGGCAGAACTGTCGATTACCGCAATATTTTTTAATGCTTCCCCAATCTCCCTGATTGTATCAGCTTTTAAAGGCATGTGCCAGAATCTGTATCCTGTGCTCCATTCGACTCCTTCAAAATCTCTTACTACCTCGTCAACTTCAGCACTGTTTGGTGACAGTATCGCAATGTGCTCTCTTCTTCTGAACTTAACAGGCTGTAAAATGACTTTAGTTTTACGTCCCATTGTTGTAATTATTAATTTATTCCCCCAATTCGATAGTGATCAAATATAAGAATAAAATAAATGTTATCAATAATTAAAAATAATTAATTTTTTTGACGATTTTTTTAATAAGCCATTTTAAAGCAAAACTAATGGTAAAAGAACAATACCAAAACTGTTGTACAAGCTGCTTTTTCTATACTTATTGACTTTATTCTAAGAAACTTTGTCTAGATCCCCATTGAATGTTTTGTGAGTGGCTTATGATTTTTAGGGCTTATCGGTTCAGAAAAATTAGGGTTTGCGATAACGCTTATTATTAATTCAGGAAGTAAATCGTTTGGTCACTTATAAACCTGTTCCTGAAGATCGATAGCTGGTTTTGCTTAAATTGCTTTTATGTTTATTGATGGGAATAAAGTATTAATGTGAACCATCATGATAAGCAGTATATTTTATTTTGGTAAGTTGTTTTGTTGTTTCTGATGATATTATTCATCTCCCGGCAGTTTTCTGTTTGCATTTGGGTCAAATAAAGATATGCAGAATTGTGTATATATCTGTCTGTGTTTGACAGTAGTGGCTTACCTGGCGAAAAATCTTTGTTTAAAAAATAATCAAATTATGTTGTCAACTGTTAAATTTTTATAATTTTACTGCAATCGTTTGATTAATTCACGTAATGGAGATGTTGAAAGAGCTTGACTTCCTTGTTGTGTGAAATCATTAAAAACTCAATTGTGGTGGGTTAAAATAGGGGGAATGTTAAGTTTAATGTATAAAAAAATAATTGACCCCCTCTTTTATTCTGTGATTGTGTGTTGAAATGTATATTTGTTTTGAGATTTACTTAATCTTTATAAGAAAATAAATTGCGAAAATGTCTTTTATTAACCTAAATTAATTTTTTATGAGAAAATTTGCGCTTCTAATTACATGCTTCTTTGTTTTCAGTATGCATGTAGTTTTCGCTCAAAGTCGCACCATTACCGGTACGGTAACTGATGCTGACGATGGAAGTACCTTGCCGGGTGTATCGGTTGTTGTTAAAGGTACCAGCATTGGTACTGTTACCGATATCAATGGTGAATTTACTTTAAATGTAACCGAAGATGCTGAAACTTTGGTGCTGTCGTTTGTGGGAATGGCTACAACAGAGGTTGCTTTAACTTCGGCCACTGCTTACAACCTGGAAATGGAAAAGGCCGATATTTCGGTTAGCGAAGTAGTTGTTACTGCTTTGGGACAAAGCCGGGCCAAAAAATCGCTGGGTTATGCTTCACAGGGAGTTGAGTCGGACGAAATTATGGCAACCAACGAAATAAGTCCTATTTCTGCACTTTCTGGTAAGGTAGCAGGTTTGACTATTTCGGGTCAGAACTTTTCTGGTTCACAAAACATCCTGATTCGTGGTGCCAGCTCATTCAGCCAGAACAACCAGCCTTTGTTTGTTGTCGATGGAGTTCCAATCAGTAATGAAAACTTCAACGATGTAAGCACACAAACCGGTGGTGGTGGTTACGACTACGGTTCGATGATTAACGACCTTAACTCCTACGATATTCAAAGTATCGATGTGTTGAAAGGTAGTGCTGCTTCGGCCCTTTATGGAAGCCGCGGTCAGAACGGTGTAATCATGATTACTACCAAAAAAGGCAGTGCCGGTAAAAAAGATTTCTCGGTTGAAATCAACTCAGGTGTTGGCTTTGAAAATGTATCCATCCTTCCTGAATTACAAAGAAGTTATGGTGGTGGTTATGGCGATTTCGAAGTGGTTAACATCGATGGAAAAGACTACAATGTTGTATTGTACAATATGGATGAAAGCTGGGGACCAAAATATGATCCCAATGTGGAAGTACTGCACTGGTGGGGTGCTGCCGATTATGAGCAGGGAATTACCTCAACACCGGTTACCGCTCCATGGGTTGCTCCCGAAAATGATGTAGATGCTTTCTATGAAACTGGTATTTCTTACCAAAATTCGGTTAACGTAACCAATTCATCAGAAAATGCAGCCATTCGTGTAGGTTACACCAATGTGAACCTGACGGGTATTGTACCTAACTCTTCACAAAACAAAAACAGTTTCAACGTAAACGGTAATATCAAATTGTTTGATGGTTTTGCTGAATTGTCCTCAAATATTAACTTCATCGATACCTATACAAAAGGTCGTCCTCAGTTTGGATATGGTGACAACTCACAATCGCAGAAGTTCTTCCAGTGGGGTCAGCGCCAGTTGGACATGGATCGTCTGAGCAACTACGTGAATCCCGATGGTACCATGCGTACCTGGAACCGTGTTTCATGGGATGATGGTAGCCCGGTTTATTCTGACAACCCTTATTGGACCGCTTACAAAAACTACCAGGATGACGACCGTATCCGTGTATTTGGAAAATCAGCCTTGACCCTGAATTTTACTGATTTCCTGAGCGCTACCGGAACGATTTACCTCGATACTTACACCTTTAATCAGCGTGAGCGCGTTGCCAAAGGTTCACAGGCACTGTCTATGTATCGTCAAATCAATCGTCAGGCTACTGAAACCAACTACGAAGGTAAAGTGAATTACAACGATAACTTCGGCGATTTCAGTGTGTTGGCCATGTTGGGTGGAAACATCCGTAACGAAGATTACAGTCGTTTTGAAGGTGAAACCAATGGCGGACTGGTTGTTGATGGTTTATACAACCTGAACAACTCTGCCAACTCACCTATTCTCGACGACTTCAAACGTTACAAGCGGGTGAACAGTTTCTTTGGATCGGCCAGTGTTGGTTTCAAAGATCTGGCTTATGTTGACGCCACTTACCGTAAGGATTTTGACTCATCGTTGCCTTCAGGTAATAATGAATATGCTTATTCATCGGTTTCTGCAAGTTTGATTCTTTCGGAACTCATCGAAGCCGAAGCGATCAACAATCTGAAATTGCGTGCCAACTATGGTGAAACCGGTAATGGTACCGGTGCTTACCAGGTTTACAATACTTACCTGATTTCTGACCCGTTTAACGGAAACCCACAGTTTACAAATAGTGTAAGGCTGAAAAATCAGGATTTAGTTCCTGAAATTACCAAGGAAATTGAAGCCGGTTTGGAAGGTGCGTTCTTCAAAAACCGCATTGGTTTCGATTTCAGCGTATATTCACGTAATACCGATAACCAAATTGTACCAGTAGAAGTTTCGGGTGCAGGTGGTTACACCGAGCGCGTAATTAACGCAGGTAAAATTAACAACAAAGGAGTTGAATTGCTGGTGTATGGTTCACCTGTTCGTACCCGCGATTTTTCATGGGACATCAACGTGAACTTTGCCAAAAACGTCAATACAGTTCTCGATCTTCCCGAAGGTCTGGATAAAATTCAGCTGGCTCGTGCACCATTTGGCGGAGCTTATCTGAATGCTGTTGAAGGTGCCACCTTCCAGGAACTTTATGGCTACGACTTTATTTATGATGATGCCGGTAACCGTGTAGTTGATGCTGGTGGTATGTGGCTCACTTCAGGTGAACTGACCTCTCTTGGTTCAGTACTTCCTGACTGGACCGGTGGTATCCACAATACCTTTAAGTACAAAAACTTCGATGTAGGTGCCTTACTGAACATTTCGATGGGTGGTGTTTACTATTCATTGTCGAATATGTGGGGTATGTATTCGGGTATGTTGGAAGCTACTGTTACGCCAACTACCGATGGAAAAACCATTCGTGAAGACGGTATTGTACTCGAAGGTGTAAATGGTGACGTAAGCTTTGATGAAGAAGGAAATGCCGTAGTTACCAATACCAAACCAAATGATGTGGTTTTGGATGCTGAATCATACGGTGCTTACCATTATCATGGTTATGGAACTCCCAGTGCAACCAGTATTTTCGATGCCTCTTACATCAAACTGCGTGAGTTATCATTTGGTTATACTTTGCCAAAGTTTGTTGATGTAGTGGAAACTATCAGGGTTTCGGCCTACGGACGTAACCTGGCCGTTTGGGGCCTCGATAACAAAGGAATCGATCCTGAAACAGTGGTTGGTGGTTCTGGTAATATTCAGGGCCTTGAAGGAGGTATTGTTCCTGCAACCCGTTCATTTGGTTTCAATGTAAAAATTATTTTCTAAAAATGCTTAATAAGAAGAATATGAAGACTTTAAGATATATTGCTTTAATTCTTGTGGGCACCTTCCTTTTTTCTTGCGAAGTTGACTATTACAGCGATCCTAACAGTCCTGAAATAGCGCCTACTTACGGAATTATGAACCGTGTTCAAAAACGATTGATGGACGATACCCGTGACGAATGGTTCTCGGGACGTCAGGCATTGTTGTGGGTTCAGTACTGGAACCAGGTAAATTACACCGAAGAAGACCGTTTCCAATATCGTGAAACGGTTAATCAGGCAGCTTGGGACGATTTGTACAAAAATGCCCAGGATTTGGTTGACATCATTGAGTTAAATACCAACGAAGAAACCAAAGGTGATATGGCGCAATATGGTTCGAATGAAAACCAAATTGCTGCGGCCCGTATCATGTTGACCTTTGTTTACCTGAATGCAGTTGAATTGTGGGGCGATGTGCCTTACTATTCATATGGCAGTGACAATGCCAGCTTTCAGGCCAACCAGCTAAAAACTGGAGGTTTTGATCAGCCTGTTTATGCAAGTCATCAGGACATTTACCCCGACATGCTGAAAGAGCTCGATGAAGCTCAGGCCATGATCGATGTCAATTCAAAAATGATTGACGGGGACAATTTCTTTGGCGGTGATGCAGCCCAGTGGAAAAAGTTTGCCAACTCACTTCGCTTGCGTATTGCCAACCGCATTAAGGATGTACATTCAGGTGCTCAGGCTCATATTACTGCTGCTATTGCTGCAGGTGTAATGGAATCGAATGCAGATAATGCAGGCGTGAAATATGAACCCAATGCGGTGAATGGTGCTCCAATGTACCGTGCTTTTGTGGTTAGCGCACGTAATGACTTTGCGCCTTCGATGCAATTTGTTGAGCTGCTTCAGGGTAAGCGGGGAAATTTCCCAGCTGACCCACGTTTGGACCTCTACGTTGCTGACAATAAGGATGGACTGAAAGTGGGTATTCCACTTACAGAATCAAACGATATTGTGACCAAGTTTGCTTTCGAATCAATGCCCGGATCGGCTGTTCTTGCCGCCAACTACACCGAAATTTACATGGAGTACGCCGAGGTTTGCTTCATTCTGAGTGAAGTGAATGGCTGGGATCAGGACTGGTATGAAGCGGGTGTACGTGCTTCGATGGAGCGTTGGGGTGTTGCCGCAGCCGACATTGATGCCTATGTAGCTGCATTGCCTGCTGCCAATGAAGAGAATGTGATGATGCAGAAGTACATTGCCTTGTACATGCAACCCATGGAAGCCTGGAGTGAATACCGTCGTACGGGTTATCCCAACACGCTGGTTAAACCCAATACTCCTTACAACTACACCTGGCAGGTTAAAGTTGACGGAGCTTTGAAAGACACTACGGCGACTTACGAATTCAAGCCAATTGGTGGTTTGACCGATATTCCGGCTCGTAATAAGTACCTGCTCAACGAAGCAAGTATCAACGAAGCCAATGTTAAAGCTGCCGGAAGTGCAATGGGCGGTGACAAACAAGATTCTAAATTGTGGTGGGCTAAGTAAGAAGTCTGCTAATCAAAATAAAAAGAGCCGTTGGATTTTTTCCAACGGCTCTTTTTATTATTGAGTCATTAAAAATAGTCATTAAGTTATTAGTTAAGAGTCATTAAGTCATTGGTGAAGAGTTATTAAGTCATTAGTAAAGGGGCATTGGTCAGAAAGTCATTAAGGAAGAAGTGGAAAAGAGTCATTAAGGTGTTGATTTTTAGACTTGTTTATTTAACCCTTTCAACAATGACAACCCTATTACAATCCTTTCAACGCTAACCCGTGGCTTAAATATCCTTAAACACCGGCACGGTAAAATAGAAAGAACTCCCTTTGCCAGGTTCGCTAACCACCCAGATACGTCCGCCAAAATACTCGACAAACTCCTTGCATATTTTAAGTCCCAGTCCGGTACCGGTTTCCTTTTCAGTTCCTTTACGATGAAAGTTGACATCAATCCTGAAAAGCTGGTCAATTTCCTCGCTGCGTAGCCCTATTCCATGGTCTCTGATACAGAAATAGAGTTCGTCCTGGTACTTGTTAACGATGATTTTTATGGTGCTTCCGCGAGGAGAAAACTTTATGGCGTTGGTTACCAGATTGCGAATCACTGTGGCAACCAAATTCTCGTCGGCGTAACCTGCCTCGTTGCTCAGGTATTTCTCTTCTATAATAATTTCCTTGCTTTTTGCCAGGTTTTCAACAGTCTCGAGTGCCAGTTCAACCATGTTGGCAGCATCGATCATTACCGGATTGTTTTTGATGGTACCACTTTGTGTGCGCGTCCATTCCAGAAGGTTCTGCAAGAGATTAAACGCGTTTTTTGAAGCGATGTTGATGTCGTTAATGACTTCTTTCTTTTCTTCGTCATCCACCTGATCAAAATCGCTTACCAGATAACTTGAGAGTCCCATGATGCCATTGAATGGGTTTTTTAAGTCGTGGGCAACAATCGAGAAAAACTTGTCTTTGGTTTGATTCAGTTCAATGAGCTTTTGTTCCGACTGGCTGATGGCTTCATTCTGTCGCATGATGCTGATCCGGTTCAGCACCAGGTAGCCGATTCCAAACATGGCCAGCATTACAATGATGACATTGATGATAAAAATGGCGTCGTTCATTTCCCTGGCTTTCATTAGTATGTGGTCGTTGTTTACTGCCAGCAGATAAACCGACAGCTCCTTGTCGAAACTGTGAAAACGTGAAAACGAAAGTGCTGCAGCTTCATGGCGGGTTTTAAAGTGTACCGAGAAGTCGGGTTCTTTTTCCGAATTGGCTAGTTGCTGTCTGATGTTTGCCAATAAGTGATCGGTACCTCTGATATTGTCGGGAACTATAAAATCGTGATTGATCCAGGTGTTATCCGAAAGTGAAGTCGTTCTGAATTCATTGTTAAAAAGCAGGAGAGGAGCAAGACCGGCGGTGTTTCCGCTAATTAAAAAACCAGTTTGTATTGTAGGGTCGATGGAGTGCAAATACTGTTGCAGGCTGTGAAAGTCAAGCCCGATTTCAACAAGAGCAACAATTTCTTCCTGAAAATAGCAGGGAAAAACAAAGAGATAACCAAGCAGGGCTTCGTTAATCACAAAGCCTTGTATCATTGACCTGCTTGGCAGTTGTTTTTCAAATAGCTCTAGGTAGCTGCTTTTTTCGGGCACTTGTATTTGAAAAAAGGAAAATCCCGCTGTTGCAATATTTGCTGCCAGTAAGCTGGTATTTTGTCTTAGCAGGCCGATGAGCTCTTGTTTTTTTTCAGTTGAATTGGTAGCTCCCAGTTGCTTTAATAGTTGAATGCAGGTACTGTCGGAATTGATCTGATTTTGGGTAAAGAGCGCAGTTTTTTGGTAAGCATTAATGGCATGACTTTGCTGCGTTTTTAAAAAACCGGTGTAAAACTCCAAACGGGATGCCTGTGTTGCACGCGTATCGCGTTGGATAAAAATCCTGACAAATACAATAAATAAAATTGCTGTTATAATTACTATGGTAATAATTGAACTCTTCCTGCCCATCCTTCTGCCTTTTCACGGTGTGATGACAATTTACGAAAAACTATTAAATAATGAAGCAGGAAAATTTCAAGCAAAAAAAAAGGACCCTGGAGGGGTCCTGTATCGTTGTTGATTTTACCATTAATATTCATCCTCATTGAAGAAAAAGTCGTCTTTGCTTGGATAGTCAGGCCAGATGTCTTCAATGGATTCATAAATTTCACCTTCATCTTCAATTTCCTGAAGATTTTCGATCACTTCGAGAGGTGCTCCCGAGCGGATAGCATAATCAATAAGCTCGTCCTTGCTCGCTGGCCAGGGCGCGTCTTCTAGTTTTGAGGCTAATTCAAGTGTCCAGTACATAGTATACTTACAATTAACAATAAATCCTTTAAAATTATTGCGAATATAAAAAATATTTTCAATTAACGCAGGAGAATAAAATTAAGTTTTAGCGCTCGTCCATTTTGTTTCTGAAATCCCTTGCTGGTGGTTGATGTAACGGGCTAGTACAAAGAGATAATCTGAGAGGCGGTTGATAAAAATTATCACCTCTTCATCTACTTCAGCCATCGTTTTTATACTTGTAATACGCCTTTCGGCCCGGCGACAAACGGTACGGGCAATTTGGCACTGAGCAGCTGCTACTGCACCTCCTGGTAGAATAAAGTTTCTTAGTTCAGGCAATTGTTCCTGCATGCGGTCGAGTTCATTTTCGAGCATATTTATATCATCGGGCTTGCAAAGCATCCTTTGTATTGCATTGGGGCTTTTGGTATCGGTGGCAAGATGCGATCCGATTACAAAAAGCTTATTCTGAATCAGCTCAAGCGTAGTGGTAACGAGTTGATCATGAACTGCAGTGAGGAGCAATCCGATCCATGAATTGAGCTCATCAACAGTGCCGTAGGCTTCGAGCCGGGCATCCGACTTTTCAACCCGTGTACCTCCAATTAATCCCGATGTGCCGTCATCGCCTGTTTTGGTATAGATCTTCATTTTTTCTTTTCGTTTTGTTAATTACAATTAACAGTGAATTTGGTTCGACCTGACAAAGATAAATATTTAACAGCCTCGAAAGGACTTGTTAATAAAAAGTGACCAAAAAGCTGCTTCTTCGTGCCATTGAAATAATATATTTGCCAGATGCCTACAGTGTTATCAAGCGACCTTAAGTTTTTACCCGGGGTAGGACCCAAAAGGGCCGAATTGCTTCAATCGGATCTGGGCCTTGCTACCTTTGGTGATTTGCTTTATTATTTTCCCTATAAATATGTCGATCGCACCCGTTTTTATACCATCCGGGAGGTGAATGGCAACATGCAACATGTACAGGTGCTGGGGCAAATTACTTCGCTTGAAAAAACCGGTGAAGGCCGAAAAATGAGGCTTACAGCTACCCTGACCGACCGAAGCGGAATCATGGAATTGGTTTGGTTCAAAGGAATACAGTATTTGGTGAAAACTTTGCAGAAAGGCATAAATTATGTTGTTTTCGGAAAGCCGTCGGTGTTTAATGGCAGAATTAATATAGTACATCCCGAGATGGAACCCTACGATGCAGGAAATGTGCAATCGGTTGGTAAAATGGAAGCCCATTACAATACCAGCGATAAGATGAAGAAAAATTATCTTAACTCCAAAGCCATATTGAAGCTGCAGCATAATTTATGGCAGGCAGTCCATGCGAAAATCTTTGAAACACTTCCGGCCTGGTTTGTACAGCAATTAAAACTGATTTCATTAAGCGATGCATTGAAGGGCATTCATTTTCCCGAAAGCAATGAAGAATTGCAGAAAGCGCGTTTTCGACTGAAGTTTGAAGAGCTTTTTTATATTCAGTTGAAAATTCTGATTTTGAAAGAATTACGAACACAGAAATTTAAGGGGCATGTATTTGGTGTAATCGGCGAAAATTTCAATCGCTTTTATCACGAATGCCTGCCTTTTGAAATGACAGGTGCTCAAAAAAAGGTAATCAGAGAGGTTCGGGCCGATGTGGCCAGCGGTCATCAAATGAACCGCCTACTACAGGGCGATGTGGGCAGTGGTAAAACACTGGTGGCATTAATGTGTATGCTCATGGCCATCGATAATCAACTGCAGGCTTGTATGATGGCACCAACTGAAATACTTGCAATTCAGCATTTCAACACCATCAGCATGTTGCTCGAGCCTTTGGGACTGACCATTCGTTTGCTCACAGGATCAAGTAAGGCAAAGGAACGCCGACTCATTCATCATGAACTGGAAAATGGTGAGTTGGATATACTGATTGGAACCCATGCGCTGATTGAGGACAAGGTGGTTTTTAGAAATCTTGGTTTGGTGGTTATCGACGAGCAACATCGTTTTGGGGTGGCTCAGCGGGCACAGCTGTGGAACAAAAGCCAAATACCACCACATGTGCTGGTGATGACGGCTACACCAATTCCCCGAACCCTGGCCATGACGGTTTATGGTGATCTCGATGTGTCAGTTATTGATGAACTGCCTCCCGGAAGAAAACCTGTGATGACCCGTCATTTTCACGATAACAAACGTAAGCAGGTTTATGATTTCCTTCACGGGGAGCTGAATAAAGGTCGTCAGGTTTATATTGTTTATCCCCTGATTGAAGAATCAGAGAAACTCGACCTTAAAAACCTTGAAAGTGGTTATGAAACTGTTTGTAAGGTATTTCCGGCATACAAAGTAAGCATGGTGCATGGAAGGATGAAACCGGCCGAAAAAGATGAGGCCATGATGAAATTTAAGAATCATGAAACTCATATAATGGTTGCAACCACTGTTATTGAAGTGGGAGTAGATGTTCCCAATGCCAGTGTCATGGTGATTGAAAGTGCCGAACGTTTTGGTCTTTCCCAGCTACATCAGTTACGCGGCAGGGTAGGGCGGGGTGCTGATCAGTCGTACTGCATTCTCATGTCGTCGTACAAATTATCGAAAGAAAGCACCATCAGAATGGAAACCATGGTTCGTACCACCGATGGCTTCGAAATAGCTGAAACCGATCTGAAATTACGCGGACCGGGCGACATTGAAGGAACACAACAAAGCGGGCTTGGCTTTAACCTGAAAATTGCAAACCTTAGCCGTGATGGCGAGATCCTGCAATATGCACGCAATGTGGCCAACGATTTGTTGAAAAGTGACCCGCAACTTCAACTGGAAGCCAACCACTTGTTTAAAAAGCAATTAATAAAAATGAAGCAGGCACAGTTTAACTGGAGTGTGATCAGCTGATGTTTTTTTTAGGTTAAATAGAAAAGAAGATGTAGTTTAGCATGTTCAATAATCAAAGTATAGATGATGAGAATAATTACTACCCTCACACTGCTTCTGACAGGAGCGCTATTCATGACGGCCGGGGCCGAAGGTAAGAATTACAGACAGCAGTTTCAAAGCAGCGAAATAGCAGGTGTATCTTATGGAATTGAAAAGGATGTTTTTGTACGGATACCGCCGCCAGCGGCTTTTCTGGAAAAATCAAGTGAAGCACAGCAAGCCGAGATTGTGGTGAACTATCACGATTTTCCGGAAAATGCACGTACGGCCTTTGATTATGCGGTATCGATATGGGAAAGTCTGCTGAGTTCGCCTCAAACCATTTATATTGAGGCTTACTGGAAAAATCTGGGTCCTGGTGTTCTTGGATCATCAGGTCCTACCAATTACTTCAGGGGCTACGATGGTTTTCCGCAACGAAATGTATTTTATCCCATTTCGCTGGCAGAAAAAATGATTAATGAGCAGCTCAACGAGCCCGGAGAACCCGATTTAATCGCTAATTTCAGCAGTACGGCAGCCTGGTATTTTGGTACCGATGGCAATACCCCTTCATCACGATTCGACTTTGTTACAGTAGTATTGCACGAATTATGTCACGGATTGGGCTTTACCGGAAGCTGCAGCGTGGATAAAGGAATTGGTTCATGGGGCTGGGGTACCGGATCTACTTTCACTTTCGATGATTTCATTTATGATGTTCAGCGCAATCCAATAACTGATACGTCTTTTGTTCCGAATCCATCGAAAGCGCTCGCTGACAAATTGACCAGTGGTTTACTCTATTTTGATGGACCAGTGGTGGGAAGTGAAATCGGCAATCGCATCTTGTTGTATGCTCCGTCTGATTTCGATTCGGGGTCGAGTATCTATCACCTGAACACCACTTTCTCGTTAGGCAATGATCGGTTGATGACACCTTTCACCTATACTGCAAGTTCGAACCACAATCCGGGCAGAGTAGCCATGAGCATGATGGGCGATATCGGCTGGCGACATTTATTTATCGATCACCAGCCAATAAATAACACCGAAGTGGTGGCCGATATTCAGGTGAGTGCCAATATCTATACCGACTTTCCTTCGCCGGTTGAGCGACCACGATTGTATTATTCGGTCGATAGCACCGATTATGTTGAAGTGGACATGATTCAGGATGAAAATGATACCACCTTGTTTCATGCAAGCATCCCTGTAGACGATGCCTGTGAAATTTCCTATTATCTCAGTGCCGACGACCGTTACAACCGACGCTTTCATTTCCCGGTAAGTGCACCTGACTACAATGCATCGTTTGTTGTTGGCCCCGATAACGAGGTGCCCGAAATTGTGCATTATCCCATGATTTTTCTGTTACCGGGTCAGGATTCACTCAATGTGCAGGCCAATGTGAGCGATCCCTTTGGCGTCGATTCCGTGTGGCTTGAATATAGCATCAACGAGCAGGAAATCCGCCATCTTGGTCTTGACAGCATCGGTGAAAACAAATACATGGTCACCCTTCATCAACTGAGCACATTACTCAGTATTGGCGATTCGGTAACATACAGAATCTTTGCACGCGATGCCTCTTTGAGCTCCAATGTAGCTGTTTATCCCGAAACAGGCCATGTAAGCGTGAAAATGGAAGCCGTTCCTGATTTTGTAGATGAAATCGAAGACGATTTTGCAGCCAATATGGGCAACTTCATCATGCAGGGGTTTCAAATCAGTATACCAAGTGGCTTTGATGACGGTGCTTTACATACGTTTCATCCTTATGAATTTGCAGGAGAAGAAAGCTCTCTGGAGTACATTGCCCAACTACGTTTTCCCATTAAAATAAAGGAAGACAAACATTTCATGTCGTTCGACGAAATTGTGTTGGTTGAGCAGGGGGAACCAGGTACTGTTTTTGGTGATGAAGAATTTTGGGATTATGTAATTGTGGAAGCCTCATCGGATGAGGGCAATACCTGGCTGCCCCTTAAAGATGGCTGGGACTGCCGATTGCATGCTGAATGGGAAGATATTTATACGAGTTCAATTTATAACCAGTTTTCACAGGCCATTGGTAATCCGAATCTTTACAAAAAACACCTGATTGACCTTACCGCCTCAGGGGATTTCAAGCCGGGTGACATCGTGATTTTGCGCTTCAGACTTTTCTCCGACCCCTTTGCCTACGGTTGGGGCTGGGCCATCGATAATCTGCTCGTACAAGCCCGAAATGTGGCCAGTCCTGATCTGATTCAAAAAAGCGAGCTCCTTGTTTATCCCAATCCTGTAAGCGATGGAATACTGATGATCGAGGGCAAGGATCCTATCGATCGATTGTACTTGTATGATTTGCAAGGTCAACTGATTCACTCAGCTCAGCCTGCCGCTACAAAGGTCAACGTTTCGACCAGTGCCTTTGCTTCGGGTACTTACCTGCTTCGCGTAATAAGCAACGATCGTTTCTTTGTTCAAAAAATCGTAATACCATAAAATAGAATTAGTTGCTGTTTCCGCTTAATCGTGATCGCTTTTAAAGGGGGTCACGATTTTTTTTAGGTCTGGATGCCAGGGATCATCGAAAGCGGTTTCCTCGTTTGCTCCCCGCTAAAAGTAGCAGGGCATTCACGGCAAATGCGGAAATAATCAGCACTTTACCTGTAAATGGATCGGAATAGAGGGAGATAAGTTTACCGGAGAGCGCCATTAGTCCGCCTGTAATGATTGCGGCCGATACCATCGATTGTTTTATCTTAATTCCTGCCAGTCCTGCCAGTACCGGGAGGGTAAAGGCTCCTGAATAAACAGTGAGGGCAATGAGCAGCATGCCAATGATGGAATGAAAATGAAGGGCAATAAGCAGACTGATGAAACCAGTAAGTACGATAAGGTACCTGCTTCGCTTCAGGCTTTTCTGTCCGGGTTGCTGTTTGCCATCGAAGAGCTCGGCAATAATGATGGAGGCACTGAGCAGGGTGGTATCGGCCGAGGAGAGTACGGCACTGAGCAACGACAATACAATGAGTGGTAACAACCACGCAGGCAACACACTTTTCCCAAGTTCGATAATGACAGCGCCCTGAGTACCGCTTTCGCTCACAAGGGAGGCTGCTGTGGTTCCTAAAAACCCGATGATTAGTGCCACAGGAATCAGAACGGCTATGGTGGTGATAATGGCACGCCGGGCTACCTGTTCATTTGCGGCACAAAAAATACGGGAATAAATGTCGGGACCCGCAGTAAATGTTGTGGCATAGGTGAATAAAAGAATCAGCAAATCGAAGGGTTTAAAATGACTGTTGAAAGGAAATGCCGGTGTTTTGTAGTCAATAGCTTTCATGTCATGCAGCTGAAGAGAAAAAACGGCTACTAGAACCAGCCCTGCCAAAATGAGCAGTGACTGTACTGCGTCGGTTTTCAGAATCGATAATTGTCCACCGGCAACGGTGTATCCGATAAAGACCAGGGCTGCAATCCAAACTCCGGCAGTGTAGCTCATTCCTGTAAAACTTTGAAGAATACTGGCAGCAGCAATAAGTTGTGCCGCGACGATGCCGGTCCAGGCAATTGGAATAATAAAAGAAGCGATGAGCCGGCTCTGCCGACCGTACAGGTCGTTCAGTAAATCGGGCAGGGTGAAGCGCCCCAGACGGCTTATTCTGCCTGTAAGCGGCAGCAATGCGGCAAGCCCGATGGCAGCAGTGAGCATGTACCAGCTTGAAGCCCAGCCTAAAGAAGCTCCTTCGTCAATGGCTCCGATAACTGCCGATCCTCCCAGTATGGTTGCAATCAAACTGCCGCTAACGGCCCTGTAGCTTCCACTTTTTCGGGCAACAAAGAAATCGTTGAAATCGCGGACCTTTTTGAAACTGCCTACGGCCACTGCAATCAGTAATGCAAGATAGAGTAATAGTATTATTGTAGTCATTGAAAGTCAAATGCCTTGCTTAATGAATTTTTATCGTGTTATGTTTAATTGTTTTGGAATACTGTCTGTTTAGTTATCGATCAAAAGTGCAGAAATGGCATGCGACAGTTTTTCAATGCTAACTGGTTTCTGCACTATTTTACTATTGGGGCGGTTAAAGGTTTCAAGCAATTCCCGATCGATGTTGTAGCCAGTTAAGAGTACAATTTTTACCGTACTGTTAAGTTCCCTCAGTTGAGCAAAAACCTCACTTCCGTCCATGCCGGGCATGTGCTTATCGAGTATCACCAAATCGATGTTGTTCCGGTTTTCCTTGAAGAAGCGTATGGCTTTTTCACCTTCCGAGAAGCTGAGTACATTGTAGCCCAGTTTTTTAATCAGTTCGCCGGTAACGATTCGAACTACATCTTCATCATCGACGATCATGATGTTGGCCGTACCTTTTACCATGAATTGTTCGTCGGGTTGAATGCTGTTTGCAATCTCATCCTTGTCGTACTGTGGAAGATAGAGAAAGATGTTGGTTCCGCTTTTTTCCATAGCTGATTCAACAGTAATCATTCCACCATGTTCGCTGATTATTTTTTGTGCAATGGTGAGCCCCAGTCCCGAGTTCAGGTCGTTATTGCGTGTAGTATAGAATGGATCGAAAATTTTGCCGATATCGTTTTTACCAATACCATGCCCTTCGTCGCCAATTTTTATTCGCAGGTATTTTCCGCGATTGAGCTTTTGAAGTTCTCCTCCGGGCACCTGGTCGAAATATACCGATTGGGTGCTGATTGTGATCGTACCTCCGCGTGGCATCGACTCAACGGCATTGTCGATGATGTTTTGAAGTGAACGCTGTAATTGCGAAGGGTCACAAAGCAGGGTATCGCTGTCGTGATCGAAACGTGTTTTTAAATTGATGTTTAAAGGCAGTTTGTTTTCACTGATTAGCTCGTCAAACATTTTACTCACCCGGGTAAGTACTTTGATTCGGCTATGGTTTTGTGAGAATGAAAGCAGTTTCTGCGTGTGGTCGGTTGCTTTGTGCAAAGCATTAAAAAGCCCTGCAGCATAGCGATTGAGTTGTTGATCCTGCGTGTTACTCTTTAACAGATAAGCATTTCCATAAATGGCCATCAGCAGGTTGTTGAAGAGATGGGCAAAACTGTTTCCGATGTAGTTGAGCGTTTGCAGTCGTTGCCGGTTCAATTGCTGACTTTCCTCTTCCTTCCTGCTGGTAATGTCTTCAACAGACTGAATGGCCATTACAATTTCGTTGAACTGATCTTTGAACGGGCTGGCCTTTGCACTGATCCAGCGTCTTTCGCCTGTCAGACTTAGCAGGCTGATGTCGTGCTGAATTTCAGGTGTAACCCCCGAAAAAAGTTCTGAAAAATTGTTGACCAGATCAGACAGATTGCTGGTTTCAACCAACTGATCGAGCCGCATGTTAATGAGCTGATCGGTATTGGCTCCCAGTATGGCAGCATACTGTTCATTACAGGCTATAATGTTTCGGTTGTTGTCGATAAGGGCTGTTCCAACAGGTGCTTGTTCAAACAAAGTCCGGTAATGTTGAAGCGCTCGCTGAAGGTTTTCACTAGTTTCAACTTTATCGGTAATATCCCTAACAACAACATATAACGCCTTTGATGAAATGAGTTCGACCGGTTTCATTTCCACAAAAATGGTTTTATTCGGTGAGCGTTGCTGTTCAAAGTGCAGGGCATTTTGGCTGTTAATCGCTTCGTTGAAATTAACTGCCACGTTATTTTCAATAAAGTACAGATGATTGAAGGTGATCACCGATTGCTCGAGCAGATCAATTTCCATCAGTTTTAACAGGGGTTGATTGTAAACAATGAGCTCCTGATCCTGATTGAATAGCCCGATGGCAGTAATTGCCTGGTCAATCATCGATTTAAACAGGAAGTTCTCTTCAGTTAACAGATCGATCTGGCTTTTGAAGAGGTCGATATTTTCGAGATAAACCACCAGCCACTTTTTTTCGTCATCGGCAGATGGTAGCATTTTCATTCTGATACTTATCCAAAGTTTGTTGTTAAGCAAGGTTTCGCTGTGACTTTGAGCGGCCGATCCCTGGCGAATGTTTGCGATGTCGTTACTCACACGCTGTCGTTCTTCCTCACTAAACAAATGGAGAAATTCATTTTTTGAGCGTGTTTTTTCCCTGTATCCCGAAAGTTCTGAAAATTCGTTGTTGTGGTATACCAGGTTGTTGTGTTCATCGATGACGGCGATTCCGTTCGTTGAGTCTGCTGCAATGGCTTTAAACCGGTTGAGTACCTGGCTCATTTCCATCTCTTTCAATTTGCGCCGGTTGATGTCGTTGATAATCGCAAGAGCGGCTGTACGTCCCTTGTATCGAACCGGTGCCAGGAGTAGTTCAACCCATTTGCTACGTTTGAATTTGGTTTCAATTCTGATTTCAACTTCTTCCTTCGATTGCCCCTGATTCATGATGTTGTCATAGATCCTTTTTACTAAAGGTTTATCTTCGGGTACCACTAAATCGAGAAAGGGAATTTCTCCAGTATTGTATTCATCGGGTTTAAAACCGGTTAATTCTGTGAATTTCTCGTTGATGAATACCAGTTCCTGATCCTGGTAAATGATGATGGTTTGATTGTTTTTTTCGAGATAGCCTCGTATGAGTTGCTGTTCTTCCTTCGATCGGAGCTCTTCTTTTCTGAAATGGGTAATATCCTGAAATATGCCCCTGTATCCGCTTAATCTTCTGCCATGGTCACTAATGGGGCGCGAAATGGCGTTGATGTAACGGGTTGTGTTCTCCGTAATTATCCTGAACGAATGATTGATTACATCCTGTTGTTGTGGTTCAATAAATTGAGCGATGAAGTCATCCTGGTCTTCAGGGTGTACCTGACTTTGAATTTGTCTGAGTGATACCTGTTCCTGGTTGTTGATACCAAAAAGAGAAAAGGTATTGTTTGAACCTTCAAAAAGCATGGTTTTAAGGTTGAGCTCCCAGAATCCGACATTGAGCCAGTCGAGGGCAACGAGATATTGCCGGTTATTTTGTTCGAGTTGATCGCGCTCAATGATGTGACGTGTTATGTCGGTTTGAGTTCCTAAAAAACGTTCAGGCTTGCCTTCATGGTTGTAGGTAAATATTTTGCCTCGTGAGTTGATCCATTTGTAACTTCCATTCTTACATCTGAATCTGAAAGTCACATTAAAATCGAGGGTTTTTGCTGTGAGATAGGCATCTATTTTATTGTAAACAGCCGCTATGTCATCGGGATGTACACGTTTTTCAAATTCTTCGAAACGATTGGGTATTTCATCGGCTTCATAACCGATGATTTTCTTCCATGTTGCTGAATAGAAGATTTCATTGGTCACCACATTCCAGTCCCATACACCGGTGTGACTTAAATCGAGTGCTTCTTTCCAACGGTTTTCCTTCAAGAGCAAAGCTTCTTCAATTTCTTTCCTTGGACTGATATCACGCACTACGGCATGTATTAATTTTTCATTCTCGAAAAGAACAGATGATAGTCTCAAATCGGCATAAAAAGTAGTTCTGTCTTCTTTGAGAAACAGCCAGTCTGATTCAAGCTGCCGGCCCTGAAGGGCCATTTGCATCAATTCGACTACTTTCAGTCTTGAATCTTCACCATTTTTTTGGCGTTCGGGTGAAATGTTCCATAATGTTTTATTTTCAAGAGAATGAAGACCTCCGCCAAAAAGCTGTATGGCTTTCCGGTTGAAATCGATGATCCTGTAATTCCGGATGATTAGCAGCGCATCGTTGGAATAATCGAATAACTGCTTGTATTTCTTTTCACTTTTTATGAGTTCGTTTTGTTCACTAACCCTTCGGGAAATGTCACGAATGGCGATCGTTATCACCCTGCGTCCTCCCCAGTTGAAATAAGCCAGCGTTGCCTCGGCCGGAAATATATTGCCTTCGCGGGTCACCAATTCACATACAAATTGAGTAAGTTTCCGATCAACAATCATTTGTTTGCTTGCTTCCGGGTCGCGGGTTAGCTCATTGAAGGGCCTGTTGATGAGTTTTTCTTTGGAATAAGCTAGCATTTTGCATCCCGATGGATTAACATCGATAATGTTTCCATTTTTAAAATCAATCACAAACAATGCGTCGTTTCCAATGTGGAAAATTTGTCGGTACTTCTCTTCACTTTCTCTTAAAGAGCTGTCGGCCTGTACGATGAGCGAAACATCACGCCATAGCGTGGCAATTATATCGGGCGATGGTGCATAGATGAGCACGTCGAGGAAAAGGTCGATCGATTGCACAAAAACCCGGTCCTGTTGTGCCTGCCCGGTCAGGGCTGTCATTTTAAAGTAAGGATTGAACTGCTCAAAAAGTTGATACTGGAATGAAAGCGGCTGGTTGATTATTTCGTTACTGTTGACTTGAAATTTTCGTTCATAGGCCGGATTAACAGCACGGTAAATATAGTCAATCACTTTGCCATTGCTGTCTTTAACCAGTTCGAAGATGATAAAAATGTCGGAAAGACGGCTAAATAGATTACGGTACAATTCATCATTCTTTTTGAGTTTTTGTATCTCGTAATGCGATGCTGTGATATCGCTCATATTTCCGGCAATCGACAACATATTCTCATTGCTGTCGCTTATAAAACGGGCGCGGATGTCGAAAAAACGACTGCTACCATCTTTAAATGTATGCTGTAAAAGGAGGCTGGGGTTTTTATGTTTTTCCTCGATTTGACGAATGAAGTCTGCTATTTTTTCGCGTTCCGAAACAGGAAAGAGTTGTTCTTGAACTTCAGGGCTTTGTAGGTCGGTGTCTTTAGGAATATCCAACAGGCTAAACAGTTCGTCAGAACAGCTCAGCTTTTGCGAAGAAAAGGAGTAGCTCCAATAGGCAACAGGATTAATGCTCCGTGCAATTTTTAAAAGTTCAGCTTCAGCATTGCCTGGTTCTTCAATTTGGGCATTTACTGCATTCAATTGTTTTTGCAGTGCATCGTTTTCAGCTTTTAACCTTTCGATTAATTTTTCGGGATCTTCTTTTTTTACCATAAATACCAATGGAATTTTAAAGACGGAAAAGTTACAATTTTTATGGTAAAACCGGCTTCATAATGAAAAGAAAGCTTCATTCGTTTCATTATTTGTGGACCTCCAACATTTAATTTAACATTATTTAAGCTGGAATGCGTAATAAACAGGGTGCATTTCCTACCTATTGGACAAGCTGTGAACCATGATCAGTAAGCAGTCAGAACTACTTAAAATATGGTGGGTACAATGATTCTGCTATCTTTGTGGCTTGGATAAAACAAAACAGAATATGAACATTGCATTAATTGGATATGGCCGTATGGGCCATGAGATTGAAAAAATTGCCATTGAACGCGGTCATCAGATTGGATTAATCATCGACGTTGATAATCAGGATGATTTGAAGGCCGAAAACCTGAAGGGCATCGATGTGGCCATTGAATTTACCATTCCGGCTTCGGCCATTAATAATTATAAAAGTTGTTTTGATGCCGGTGTGCCGGTAGTGAGTGGCACCACAGGATGGCTCAATCAGTGGGATGAAGTGCTTGCCTATTGTAAGAAAAATGAAACTGCCTTTTTTTATGCTTCCAATTTTAGTTTGGGAGTGAATCTCTTTTTTGAGTTGAATCGTAAACTGGCAGCACTCATGAAGCCCTTTGAACAATATCGGGTAGAGATGACAGAGGTGCATCATACCCGCAAGCTTGATGCACCAAGCGGCACTGCCATTTCGCTGGCCGAAGATGTGTTGAAGGCCTACCCGTCGTTAAAGGGATGGGTAAATCACCCCAGTACTCAAAAAGACGAACTTGTTATTGAATCATTGCGGGAAGGCGATGTTCCCGGAATACATACCATCAGGTACGATTCAGAAGTCGATTTCATTGAAATTACCCACGATGCCAAATCGCGCAAGGGCTTTGCTCTGGGAGCTGTGCTGGCAGCTGAATTCACAGCGGGAAAAAAAGGAATATTGACTATGAAAGATTTATTGAATTTGTAAGCCATTAATATTAAAATCTATAAAGGTGAAGACGATTAAACTGAACAAGTGGGTGAAGTTTGCCATATGGGGACTTCTCTATCTTTTATGGGTCATCTGGCTCGGGAACTATTGGTTCCTGATCGGGCTGGCTGTAATCTTTGATATTTATGTGACCCAAAAGGTACACTGGGCATTCTGGAAAAAGAAAAACCCACCCAATGGCAAGCAGAGTAAAACTGTTGAGTGGATCGATGCAATTATTTTTGCAGTGATTGCGGCCTCATTTATACGGCTTTTCTTTTTTGAAGCTTATGTGATTCCCACTTCGTCGATGGAAAAATCGATGCTTGTTGGTGATTATCTTTTTGTGAGCAAGGTGGCTTATGGCCCTAAGCTGCCGAATACACCGCTTTCGTTTCCCTTTGTTCACCAGTCGATGCCGCTGAGTAATCACAAGGTGAAATCGTATGTCGAATGGATAAAAAAACCTTACAATCGCTTGGCAGGCCTCGAAGAAATTGAAAACGACGATGTGGTTGTATTTAATTTTCCCGAAGGCGATACGGTAGCAGTTAATTTTCCAAGTCAGAACTATCATGAACTGATCAGGATGTACGGGCGCGAAAGGGTTGCCAACGACCAGCGTACCTTTGGTAAGCTTTATTCCCGTCCGGTCGATAAAAAGGAAAATTACATCAAGCGTTGTGTTGCCATCGCTGGTGATTCAATTCGTATTATCGACGGGCTGGTATATATCAACGGCAAAGCACAGGAGCATCCCGAAGGCCTTCAGTACAACTACATTATCACCACCGATGGTTCGTTAATCAACCCCAGGGTGCTCGATAAATTAGGTGTAGCCAACGACGATCGTGAAATTTTTTCAGGCGGACGCTACATGTTTCCACTAACCGACGAGCAGGTAAAGGGCTTTAAAACACTGAAGAATGTAGTTTCGGTGAATAAGTTTGTAATGCCAGCCGGCAGCAGCGATCCCAATATCTTCCCGCATTCAGATGAATACGATTGGAATGTTGATAATTTTGGTCCGCTGTATATTCCGAAAAAAGGAGCTACCGTGAAACTTGATCTGCACCAGTTACCACTTTACGAACGTATTATAAAGGTGTACGAAGAAAATGAACTCGAAGTACGCGACAGTGTAATCTATATCAATGGTGAAGCTGCTGACAGTTATACCTTTAACATGGACTATTACTGGATGATGGGTGATAACCGACATAAGTCGGCCGACTCACGCTTCTGGGGGTTTGTGCCCGAGGATCATGTGGTTGGAAAAGCAGCCATTATCTGGATGTCGCTCGATAAGGATAAAAGCTTCCCGTCGAAAATTCGTTTCAAGCGTATACTCAAAAAGGTACATTAAGAAAGTCAGAATAATATCAATCCGGAAGGGTATCGTAAGGTACCCTTCTGTTGTTAAAGTGCCGGGCGGTTTCAGTGATTGGAAAAACGGCTCAATAAGGCTAAGGAAGTAAAACAAATGGAACAAGTGCTGTTGACATCGGCCTATCTGGGGCCTTTGAATTACTATGGAAAAATGCTGATGGCCGATCAGGTGCTGATCGAGCAATACGATAGCTACCATAAACAAACCTGGCGAAACCGTTGCCGCATCATGGCTGCCAATGGTCCGCTCGACCTGTCGGTTCCCGTGGTGAAAAAAAGTGGACAGAAGATGTTGATGAAAGAAGTTGAAATCGACTACAGTACCCGCTGGCAGGCCAATCACTGGCGTTCGCTGCTTGCTGCCTATGCTTCTTCGCCGTTTTTTGAATTCTATGAAGATGATTTCCGCCCTTTTTATGAGAAAAAATGGTCGTTTCTGATTGACTTTAATCAGGAAATAAATGCATGTGTTTGCAATCTGCTGGAGCTTCCGGTGCCCTTAGGATTAAGCGATTCATTTGTTGTTCCTGAAGAGCGACCCGGAGATTTTCGTTTCAATATTTCACCCAAAAGCAGCCACGAAGCCGACCCCTTGTTTCAGCCGGTGGAATATTATCAGATTTTTGACGAAAAGTACGGTTTTGTGCCCAATATGAGCATTGTCGATCTGCTGTTTAACACCGGCCCTGAGGCCCTCCTTGTGCTTGAAGAAAGCGTTAAAGCCAACGGGTAGGTTTAGTATTTTATTCCCAGGCTGTCGAGCTCACTGCGCGAGATAGTCGGGAAGCGCTTGTATTGCAGTTTTTGAATGGCCAGGTTTCCGCAGGCCCTTGCATCTTCCTCACTTTTGAATGTGATGCGGCCACTAATGGCAGGAATGTGTTTCTGGAGGATGAAGAGGGTCGTGTCGTTATATATTTCGTATATCCAGCCCTGTGCTCCTTGATATACTTTCAATGACCAGTCAGGAGAGCTATCAGAAGAAGTCCCGGACCTCACAGGTTCGGGACTTCTTTTGTATTTTATACTAATAATGGCAGTTGCTGCTATCAGCAACAGTGCTGCCATTACGATCGTTTTTTGATTTTTAGTCATTGGTAACTTTGTCTGCATTGGGCTGGAACATGTAGCAATCGTCCTTGTAGCTCGAACCGGCACGACCGCCTACGATATAGCCGTAATCGTTGATCACAAAGCTGCCTGCACCTTCGCGCTGTGAAGCTTCGAGGGCTGTTTTTTCAGTCCATGAATCGCTCGCCGGATCCCACTCGTAAACCGAGGTGGTTACGGTTGAATTTTGATTACCGGCAACCAGGTATATTTTACCATCCGAAGCAAAGGTGCTTGCATTGCGACGAGGAATGTTACTGTTTCCGGTATCTTCGTCGGTTAACGAAGTAAGCGGTGACCATGAGTCGCTTGCCGGATCGTAGCTCCACATATCGCTCAGTTCGTCGTTGTGAAAACCGCTGATCACATAACCTTTACCGTTGAGGCTGGTGGCATTGGCCTGACGACGTTTGTCGCCTGTCAGGCTGGTAATTTTACTCCAGCTGGTTCCGTCGTATTTGTAAAAATCTTTGGTGTACAATTTATCGTTTTCCTGCGTGCCTGTGCCAACATAAATATTATTGTCGATGGCAAAAGCAGTAGCGTAACGACGGGCACCACCAGCAAAGGAGTCAATCTCTGCCCATGAGTTGGATGCAGCGTCATAAGCCCAGAAATCGGCCAGATCGTCGTCACCATCGTATCCCAGACCAACAAAACCTTTCGATCCGTTGCTGATGCTCACATTGTATGCGCGGGGTGTTCCCGGAAAATCAGCCACCTGATCCCATGTGTTATTTACCGGATCATATTGCCAGAAATCGGAGTAGAAGGTATCATCATCTTTACCCATTCCCCAATAACCAAATCCATCGATGGCGAAACTGGTTCCATCGGCACGTGAGTATTTTTCAAAAACTGCTTTTTCAACCCAGTTTCCAATTGTTTCTACTTCATCTTCGTTACACGATGCGAACAAAGCTGTTGTAATAACAGCAATCATTATCAGAGTTCTAAATTTCATTATTAATGGTTTTTTGAAAATTTTTTATTTTGTGTTTTCAAGTTTATGCTGTTTAAAAGCTAATTATTCAATTCAAAAGTATTTTTTTTTACTTCCGAATTGATTGGTGTCAAACATGACTTATAACCTTCAGCTGACGAATGCTCGTTTTCTGTTTGTATTTTAATCAAAAATCATAGCGTCAAGCTGAATTTGAGGTTGACAAATATAAAACTTTTCATGATAAACTAAGGGGCATTAGCGTTTTTTATGATATTATGTTAAGGCTTGTTAAATAAGGGATTCAGCTGTTTAAATGCTATAAGCGCTCGCAAATAATTTTTACATTTGTCGCCTGTTTAAAACAAAAAATCAGGCAGGTTCCTTTTATAATGCTATTTTTGGCGATGAATTCTGCAAAACAGTTTTTCAGACTGACGCTTTGAAAGCATATAAAGAAATTAAAAAAGATTCTATATAGATGATGAAATTCAAATTTTTATTCGGAGCATTCTTTCTGTTTGTCTTGGCTTCGTGTGAGTTCGACGAGGGCTTCAGGTACAATCTGGGTAACGACTTTGTGGACGATCCTGCCAATGTGATTCTGGTAGATACCATGACAGTTAGAACCTTCACTGTGGCAAGCGACTCATTTGCAACATCGCAGGCCGATCGTTTGCTTAGCGGACAATTCATAAATAACTTCGGTGTTTCCACCTTGTGTGAAGCCTATTTCAGATTAGATCCGACCTCCAATAGTTCGTTTCATGTATCGAGTACCTACGATTCGGTCCATCTGGTATTGCATCCCGATGGTTATTTATTGGGTGATACACTGCAACAGGGCCTATTTGATGTGTATCGGCTGAGTGAGGAAATTGTGGTAGACAGCGACAATGGGAATATCTACAATCATCAACAATTCGCAACAGAAGATACACCACTGGCTACTTTTTCAATCAACTTTCAAAACGAAGTGGAAGAAATTGTTGTTCCGCTTCCCGAAGAACTGGGACGAACACTATTTTCCATGGCTGTAAATGAGTCGGACACTATTAAAGATGCCGAATTGTTTAAAAGCTTTTTTAAGGGCCTGGTGATTAAGCCGCGTGCAGAAAACCGATTCATTATGGGATTGAAAGCGTATGCTGATTCTGTTAGCGCACCTCGCATCAGGGTATATTACCACGATATATCGACCAGTGATGATCTGAAGATTGATTTTCCTCTTGAAGATACCGGAGATGATATTTCGGGAACCGATTTGAGTAATTTTTATGCCTTCAGCAGAATAGAAAATAATTATGCGGGGACCATTTTTGAAGCGGTTACAGCCGGGCGGAGTGAAAAACTTCCGGCAACAAGCACCGATCATGTTACCCTGTTACAGGCCGGCTCAATGCTGAGTACACGGATTGAGATTCCGGGAATCGACAACCTGGCTTACGAAGTAGGAAAGGCATCGGTGGTAAAGGCTGAATTGGAATTGCACCCAATCAGTTCTACTTTTTATAATAAGTCGGATTTGCCCGTGACCCTTCAAATGACGCTGGTGGAGCCTGATAATGATCAGTACGACGCGCTTTATAAAACCGGAACGGAAGAACCTGCGTTCGGTTCTCTTCAGTTCGACGATGAGTTCAAAGATAAATCGTACTACTCGTACGACATAACCAATTACATCAAAACCGAATTCGAAGAGAATGCCGATCCGATATACTCGCTCATGCTGTATACGCCCTTTGATCGTAATGTGCCCGATGTGAGGCAAATTGTACTTGGAGATGCTTACAAAGCCAATCATCAGCTTAAACTAAAAGTTTACCTTACAAATTATTAAACCGAAAAAGCGAATGAACTTTAAAAATCATATCGTCCTGTTACTTGTAGTCGTGTTGGCCACTCCATTGTTATCTCTGGCACAAAACAATACTTCATCGCCTTACTCGGTATTTGGTGCAGGCGATTTGTCGAATGTAGCCTATGGACGCTCCCTGGGGCTTGGAGGTACAGGCTATGCCTTGCGTAGTTCCAACTTTCTAAATTTTAAAAACCCGGCTTCACTAACCGCCATCGATACCCTTTCAACGCTGTTTGAAACAGGCGTTTTTGGTAAATACACACAGAATGCCTCCAATGAAGCAGTTCAGGATTTCTGGGATGGAAATATCACCCACCTTGCTTTGGGACATCGCTATACCTCATGGCTGATGGGGAATTATGGTTTTATGCCTTACAGTGATATTGGTTATAATTTTAGAACCAATAAATTTGTTAGCGGTGAGGAGAGTAGGGTGGTAACCGACTGGAAAGGAACAGGTGGAATCAGCCGGTTCTTTTATGGTGTTGGATTGAAGGTTCACAAGTATTTTTCACTGGGTGGTGAAGTGGCCTATTATTATGGCCCGGTGAACGAATCACGATCGACAACAGCCGAAGTTCAACCAGAAAACAGTACCATTTATTATACCAATACCCCCTATAGCGGACTGTCATACAAGGGTGCTTTTCAGTTAATTGCCCCCCTGGGTAAAAAAGGCAGCGGACTGACTCTGGGTGGGGTATTTTCACCCGGCCATCGTCTGGGTGGCACCTCAAATGTTACCATTCAGCAAAATTATGGCTCAGCAGGAGGCGTGATTGTTCGTTCGGAAGAGGAAAAAGCAAGACCAATTGAGGTACCTGTGAGTTATGGTGGCGGTTTGGCTCTTACCTGGAGAAACAAATACCTTTTGACCTCCGACCTTGAGTTGGAAAACTGGAGCAGCAATACCGATCAGGATTACATCAACCGTGAGGTGATTTCGGCCGGTTTTGAGTTGCTGCCTCAAAACAGTCTTAATTATTTTGAGCGTTGCTCCTACCGGGTAGGCTTTCGTTACGATTCGGGCTATTTCCGTACCAAGGGCTATGCCATCGACGATGTGCGTTTCACAATGGGGGTGGGCTTTCCGGTCCAAAAGTCACGATCGACAATTAACGTGAGCCTCGAAGCCGGACAAAGGGGAACCAATAACATGGGTCTCATTCGCGAACGCTATACCAAACTAACCGTGGCATTCTCATTTCACGATTATTGGTTTGTGCAGCGTAAGATTGATTAAGCAGAAAAGAAAGTACGAAATTCAAAATATTTAAAATTGGCGACCCAAAAAGTCGTCAATTATTGTTCTGTGATCAAAAGCAAGCGAAGGCAGCTCATTCAGATTAAACCAGCGTGCATTGGCTGCATCGTCGCCGCTGCGTGGAGTAATCCGATCGTTAATAATGGAATAAAAAACTACCGAAATGGTTCGTCCGCGCGGGTCACGATCAACAGCACCATAGGCGCCCAGTTGTTTCAACACCATGCCCCGAAGCCCGGTTTCTTCTTCCAGTTCGCGGGCACAGGCGGTTTCAAGATCTTCGTTCATTTCGATAAAACCACCCGGCAGTGCCCATTGGCCTTTGAATGGTTCAATACCCCTTTCGATGAGCAGGATGAAACGCTTCCCGTTTTCCTGGCAAATGATAAGGGCATCGGTCGTAACTGCCGGTCGGGGGTAATCATAAGTGTAGCTCATATTGGGATCTTTAATCCTGAACAATTCGTTTCATCAGTCTTAGCTGATGGGTATAACGCCGGGTTTCGAGATTGAAAATACCGGCATGGTCAAGGTTGTCAATTCTGACCTTTCCTGACGAATGGATGATTTTGTTTTTTTCCCAGATAATGCCCACATGAACAATGCTCCCCTCGTGATTATCAAAGAAAGCCAGATCGCCGGGACGGGCTTCTTCCACAAAAGTGAAATTTTCGCCCATGGCAGCTTGTTGAGAGGCATCGCGTGGAATTTTTATTCCTGCAATTTTGTAGACAATTTGTGTCAGTCCCGAGCAATCGATACCCAGCGGAGTGCGACCGCCCCAAAGGTAGGGTGCATTAAAATAATTAAGTGCAGCATTGATTATTTTACTACGCTCGTCAATAGCGACAGGAAACATTACTGCATTGCCTTCGAGCCGGTAAAGGGTGTCGGCAATGGCAAAGGTCGATTCGTTTTTGTCGAAGTGGGGGAGTGTACTGCCTGCTACAATCAGAAAATTACGGTAATGATTTACCTGTTGAACAATGTTGAAGATGTCGGTTGAGACTGCTTGTTTCTCCTGGCACAAAAGTGTGTATTCCTTTTCGCTCACCGGAGTAATCATTTTGGAATCGATCCATCCTTCATACCCGTCGTGGTGCAAACGGATGTTGCACCATTTGTCATCCTGTTCCAGGATTTCGTAGTGTTCGCCCAGTAAAATCTGGGTACACATCTCGCTTTTTTCGGCCGGTTCTGTTCTTACCGGAATGGAACTTAAATTCGAAATCCCGTACATAGGCAATCTTCAACTCTGAATGCGGTTAATGATTCAAATATACAATATTTGTCAGGGGAAGCGGCATTATGGCAAATTATTTTCTATTTTTAAGTTTCGGTAAAAAACGGATTTTTAGCTAGCATTATGAACAAAGAGCCCAAGCAAACCACGGGATGGTCAAAGAAAGTATATTATGCTTTTTTCATGGTCACCACCTTAGCCATCATTTATGTGTTGTATCCGAAACAAGCCACTTTCAGATACGAATTTCAAAAAGGTCAGCCCTGGGGCCACGAAACGATGATTGCCCCCTTCGATTTTGCTATATTGAAACCCGAGGCCGTACTGGAAGCAGAAAAGGATTCTTTGTTAAGCAATTTTACTCCCTATTTTAACTATGACGAAACAGTCTTTGAAGTGCAGATGGAGTTGCTTGAAAGTGCATTAAACAAGTCTTTGAATAACTATCCGACTGAAATAGATACCCTAAAAAGAAGAAAGCTGATCACATTAATTACCAGCCTGTATAAGCAACTTTATGAGCCGGGCATACTTGAAATGTCTCCAGAGCATTACGAACGACTGAAACCCGACGGGGCACTTAACAAGGTGGTGGCCAATGTGGCACACAAACAAGCGGTTGCGGCAAGCTATTCACTTAAATCGGCGTATTTGTTTCTGAATGATACCTTAAATACCCTGGCCACAAACGATACTTTGCTGATTGGAATACAGAACCAGATTGATTTCAGTACTTATCTGGTTCCCAATTTAGTGTATGACAACGAATTTAACGAAGGCAATATCAGAGAAGTACTTCAATCGGTTTCTACCACACGTGGAGTAGTACAGGCCGGTGTACGTATTATTTCGGAAGGCGATGTGGTCGATGGAGACAAATACCTCATTCTTATGTCACTAAAGAAGGCCTATGAGCAAAACCGTGCCTATGGAGGATGGATGTCGACCATTGTTGCTGGTCAGATGTTGCTGGTGCTGTTTTTGTTTGGCTTATTGGTGTTGTACCTTCAGAGCTTCAACCGAAAGATATTCTGGAAAAAGCGGAATTTCTCAATGATTCTTTCTACCATTCTGGCCACCTATGTATTGGCAGTGTTGGTTCATCAAAACGATGCGGTAAGCATTTACCTGCTGCCGGTATGCATTTTGCCAATCATTATCCGAACTTTCCTTGGAGCACGCATGGCCGTGTTCATTCATTTGGTTACCATGTTGCTTATTGGCTTTATGGCTCCTAACAGTTTCGAATTTGTATTTATTCAGCTTGTTGCTGGTACAGTAGCCGTCATTAGCCTTAGCAGACTGCATCGTCGGGGGCACCTTGTAATTACAGCCTTGCTGCTGGTGGCTGTTTATTCGCTAATTTATTATGCCTTTGAAGTGATCAAGGAAGGCAGTTTTACCGAAATCGACTGGTCGTACTTTAAGTGGTTTGCAGGAAATGGCTTGTTGTTGCTGATTGCCTATCCTTTAATTTATGTGATTGAGAAGATATTTGGTTTTATCTCGGATGTCACCTTAATGGAGCTTTCGGATACCAATCACCCACTTTTGCGTAAACTGGCCGAAATTGCTCCGGGTACCTTTCAGCATTCAATGCAGGTGGCCAATCTGGCCGAAGAGGTGATTCTGCGCATAGGAGGCAATCCGATGATGGTACGGGCAGGCGCCCTTTACCATGATGTAGGTAAAATAAAAAGTTCACAGTTTTTTATTGAAAACCAGGCCACGGGGATCAATCCTCACGATAAGCTTTCCAATAAAAAGAGTGTTGAAAAGATTGTAAGCCATGTGTTCGACGGAGTAGCACTTGCTAAAAAGCACAAAATCCCTGAGTCGATTATCGATTTTATTAAAATGCACCATGGGCGCAGTGTGGTTAAATATTTCTACTTGAAATACAAGGAAGAACATCCCGATGAGAAGGTGAATCCCGAAGATTTTATGTACCCGGGTCCCAATCCTACAAGCAGAGAAACTGCTGTGGTTATGCTGGCCGATGGAGTAGAGGCAGCTACGCGCAGTTTGCCAGTGAAAAATGCCGAAAGTATTGAAAAGTTGGTCAATCAGATGATCGATTCAAAAGTGCAGAATCATGAATTGGATGATGCCCCCATCACTTTCAGGGATATTAAAGAAATTAAGAAAATATTTATTGAAAAGCTGAACACCATTTATCACATCCGGATACAGTACCCCGAAGAGAAGCAGGATGAAAATAAGAACAATTAAGCGGATGAGTCTTCAGTGAGTAAAACCTAATTTAAAAAGAAATAATGATGAGTTTAGTAGCAGCAGCTGAGTTTGAGCAGGAAGTGAATGGAAGAAAAACAGGATTATGGACCCTTCGCAATAAAAAGGGGCTCGAAATGCAGGTTACCAATTACGGAGCCAAGGTGGTAAGCCTGTTGGTGCCAGATAGTAAAGGCCAGCCTGTGGATGTGGTATGCGGATACCGCAAGCTCGACGATTACCTGAAATCGGGAGAAGTTTATTTTGGAGCAGTAATTGGTCGTTATGGAAATCGCATTGCCAATGGTCGGTTTGAGCTCGACGGAGTAAGTTATCAGCTCGAACAGAACAACGGTAGCAACAGTCTGCATGGCGGTCCTGGTGGCTTTCATGCTGTGGTTTGGGAAGCAAAACAAAGCGATGATGCAACACTCGAATTGACTTATCTGTCGAAAGATGGAGAGGAAGGTTTTCCGGGAAATCTGAGTGTTAGAATGATTTACAAGTTGACCGATGACAACGAGTTTCTGGTTGATTATTATGCTGAAAGCGATAAAACGACCATCTGTAACTTAACCAATCACAGCTATTTTAATTTGAGTGGCGAAGGCACTACCACTATATTGGATCATGTACTGCAAATCAATGCCGAAAGTTATTTGCCAACCAATGAAGATGCCATTCCTCTGGGGCATCTGGCTCCTGTTGAAGGAACTCCCATGGATTTCAGAAATCCGATGGAAGTGGGAGCGCGTATTGAACATGATTTTGTCGATCTGAAGCTGGGCAAGGGCTACGACCACACTTATGTGATCGATGGTAAGGCCGGGGATCTAAGGTTGGCAGCAACTGTTTATTCGCCTGTTAGTGGTATTAAAATGGAAGTGTTGACCGACGAGCCCGGGGTGCAACTATATACCGGAAATTATATGAATGGAACCGAAATAGGAAAGTCGGGCAAAGCATATTTGCAGCGTTCTGCTTTGTGCCTCGAAACACAGCATTACCCCGATTCACCCAATCAGCCACAATTTCCATCGGTTGTGCTTGCTCCGGGTGAAACTTACCGGCAAACAACGGTTCATCGCTTTGGTACTGTCGATTAATAAAGTACTTCGAATTCTGCAGGATTATACTGGCTGTATTTGTAGTTGAATATAGTCAGTATACACTGTTAGTAGAAAAAAAGGAGAAACCATCGCTTACGATCATCTCTCCTCCATTGGTGACTCAGCTGGGGTTCGAACCCAGGACCACTCCCGCAAAGCGGGATACTCTACCAGCCATAGGCAACAAAATCCAGTTGGTTTACTTATTGATTATAGCTTCAATGAAGGAACGTGATTTTTGTCTTTTAAGGAAGAGTTCCCTTGACAGAGCCTCTGCTTTGGTGCTAAATTGTTCTGTGTATTTTAATTCCCATGGAATACCACGATCGGTATACTTTCCTTTTCGCCGGTTATGTTCATACAGGCGACGTTTCAGATCATTGGTGTAGCCAACGTAGTAATGATCAATTCGGGCACTATATAAAATATAGACAGTATACACTGTTAGTAGAAAAAAAAGGAGAAACCATCGCTTACGATCATCTCTCCTCCATTGGTGACTCAGCTGGGGTTCGAACCCAGGACCCCTCCCGCAAAGCGGGATGCTCTAGCAGCCATAGGCAACAAATTCCAGTTGGTTTACTTATTGATTATAGCTTCAAAGAAGGAATGTGATTTTTGTCTTTTAAGGAAGAGTTCCCTTGACAGAGCCTCTGCTTTGGTGCTAAATTGTTCTGTGTATTTTAATTCCCATGGAATACCACGATCGGTATACTTTCCTTTTCGCCGGTTATGTTCATACAGGCGACGTTTCAGATCATTGGTGTAGCCAACGTAGAAATGATCAATTCGGGTACTATATAAAATATAGACAGTATACACTGTTAGTAGAAAAAAAAGGAGAAACCATCGCTTACGATCATCTCTCCTCCATTGGTGACTCAGCTGGGGTTCGAACCCAGGACCCCTCCCGCAAAGCGGGATGCTCTACCAGCCATAGGCAACAAATTCCAGTTGGTTTACTTATTGATTATAGCTTCAAAGAAGGAACGTGATTTTTGTCTTTTAAGGAAGAGTTCCCTTGACTGAGCCTCTGCTTTGGTGCTAAATTGTTCTGTGTATTTTAATTCCCATGGAATACCACGATCGGTATACTTTCCTTTTCGCCGGTTATGTTCATACAGGCGATTCACGATCTGTGTACTCCTAGAATTCTACCTGAAATATCGTTTTTACAATACGAAGGGAAACACATTATTCGTGTCCAAATATTCAAAGGAAGTACACCTCCATATCATTTGAAATCAAGAAATGTTGAAGATGGAATCTTTATTCGGGTAGGATCCACTAACCGACAAGCTTCCATTAAAATGATTAATGAATTGAGCCGACACAAAACAGCATTTTCTACGTTAGTGAATTAGTATATTCAACACCTGTCGATCAATTGGATTTATCATCATTCCGTGATCAATTCAAAGAAAAAACAGGAGAAGAGTTAAATGAAAATTTACTCCGAAAACTGGAATTGACAAAAGAGAGCCAAGTACAAAAATATTTTAATAAAATAACAAAGTAAAAAGTAATTGTATACATCAATATTTCCACCGATGACTTTAAACTCTTAATGCAAATTGAAAAAAAACAACAAAAGCTCCATACCAATTACTTTCAATTTTCTTTAAATTCACTAGGCGAACATCCTACATATTGTTTAAAATATTTACTAAAAAACGATGGGTTTGGAAAAGAGAGGTAGTATGCAATTTGCTTAACATTCATGTCAGACGTTTTCAACATCGTTTTTGCTTCCATAATAATATATTCGTTAATCCATTGCGATGCTGACATTCCACTTATTTCTTTCATCATCGAAGAAAGGTATTTTGGTGTAAGCGATAAGCGATCAGAATAAAAACTAACTTCATGTTGTGTTCTGAAATTCTGCTGAAGTAATTCCATAAAACGTATAAAATAATCATCTTTACTTTTACTCTTGACGAAAATCTTGCTTAATCCAAATTCATCTAAATCTTCCGATATTTTATATATCATCGAGGCTGAAAGTCCCTTAATTATATCCTCTTTTTGATTACTTTTTTCATCACTTAATACATCAAATATTAAATCGTAGAATTTTGCAATTCTTATTAAGTTTTGAGTTGTGAATCTAAACATTGGATTATTTCTCAAGTATACATAAAATGGCAAGACTTCTTTTAAGTTAATGTTTATAAATTTTAAATAATCCATTGAAAAAAGAATTGCAAAACCTTCAAAATCTGAACTTCGGTCATTAATCTTCAGAATATTTTCAGGTAAGCTGATTAAATAAGTGCTTTTGGTCATTTCCCAGCCTGTTAAATTAATGGTTACGTTCATACTGCCTTTGGTACATACGAAAAAACCAAAAGCATTGACACGAACAGGGAAATTGAAAATATCACAGTATAGTTTTAACTGAGAGGTCACATAAATATCATTCTTAATACCAACACCACCATTATAATTCTGTAGTAGTTGCTCAATTGATATGCTAAAAAGAGTCTTGTCTTCCATTGTTGAAATTTCCGTTAAGGTAATAAAATACAGATAAATAATTTGAACATGCAAGAATTATTCGACTTTTAGAACATTTATATAGCAATATTGATCTTTTTCACCTAGTAAGTGTAATGTAATTTTGTCATAATTAATTCAGTGACCTTTCAAGGTTAAAATGTTTAATAAATTCTATGTGATTATGGCATTCAGACAATTATTTTCGACAGAAATAGCAAGTGCTGGCAATATTAAAAGTCGCCCAAAATCAGTTTGGTATTGGGCTGGTTTTGGAATTATAATAACTCTTTTTGCTTGTTTTGTTTATGGGAGTTGGATTTTTGACTCAAATCAGTTTAAGCCTGTAAGTATACCCTTCGAATCAATGTCTGCCCAAAATATTTTAAAAATTAGAATATTTGAGACAATAAGCCTGCTTGTTGCTATAGTTACGCTATGGATTTATCTGGTTAAACCAATCATGAAGACAGGCAAAGCTCCAATTGAAGGATGGATGTTAATCGCAACTTTAATAGGTTATGTTTTTGACACTTCAATTAATTATACCGATTATGTGATGGCATGGAACGTCCACTCAATTAATTTAGGTACATGGGGAGAACATTTTCCAGGGCATTCAGGGCCTGTACGTTATGCTGAAGGTCTGCTCTGGGGACCTTCAATGTATATGTATTTTGGCTTATTGCTTGGGTTAATTCAATATAATGTTATTGAAGATTTAAAACCTAAAATTGGTACATTAGGAGCTGTTAATGCATCGTTTATTCTTGCCTTCTTGTTCGACTTTATCGTAGAATCAATTATTATACGAACAACCGAAGTTTATGCATATCCACATATTGTTCCTGCACTTACTGCATTTGTTGGTCACCAATATCAATTCCCACTTTATGCATCGTTTTTGGTTGCCACATATTCAACTATATATGTATTATTTATCTATTCGTCTAAAAGGAGTAATGAATCATTTGTAGAAAGAGGATTATCTACAATTCCTGTACGATTTCAATTTCCGATACGTTTTTTAGCTGCCGTAGGTTTTACTGCATTGCCCATTATCATCTACTTTGGAGGCATGTTTTTCTTTTGTCAGTTTGCCGAAACCACTATTGTATTACCCCAATATTTAAAGCCCAGCTTCTAATCATTTCTACAAAAACGATAATAAATAATATTATGAAAGCTAATGAAATTGTTATCAGTAAACTTGCCGATTTACTCATCGATCAAAAATTTATCAGGCATATGACCTTAAACAGGCTTGACAAATTCGTATATGACAGAATGATCAGAAATTATTCAGGAAAAGAAGATAAAGCAAATCAGATTGCACGATATTATTTCTTTTCTGCAATTATGAATAGAACCAGTTTTAATCTGGATCGTTCTGTTATTTCCCCTGAAGTATTAAAAAAGATCAGAAAAGTTTTAATTGGCGATAACTTTTTAGCAAATGGAAACTTTAAAGTTCCACGACCTGAACATGATGTATACAAACAAAAATATGAAAGTACACCACCTTCCTTTATAGTACTTTCACCAACACAACGATGTAATTTGCAATGCACAGGCTGTTATGCCGCAAGTAATAATAATACAACCCCAACTCTACCTTTTAGCATAGTTAACAGAATTGTTAACGATGTGCATGATCAATTTGGCAGGAGATTTGTCGTTATAAGTGGCGGTGAACCATTTATGTATAAAAGTGAAGGAAAAACACTTCTCGATCTTTTCGAAAAACACAACGACATGTTTTTCATGGTATACACCAATGGAACATTAATTAATAAAGAGATAACCCAAAAGTTGGCAACAATTGGCAATGTAATACCTGCAATTTCAGTAGAGGGTTACGAAAAGGAAACCGATGAACGTAGAGGGAAAGGTGTTTATCGTAAAATTCTTGCTGCCATTGAAAACCTTAAAAGTGTTGGTGTACCTTTCTTTATTTCGGTTACTGCAACTTCGAAGAATGTCGAATTACTTCTGGACGAAAAATTTTACGATTATTACTTTAATACACTAGGTGCCAGCTTTATGTGGCAATTCCAATTTATGCCAATCGGCAAAGGAAATGGTGCATTCGACTTGGTTGTTTCTCCACAAAAACGGATCGAATTATTTAGATTCTGGAACAAACTCGTAAAAGAAGATAAAATTCCACTTGCAGATTTCTGGAACAATGCAATTCTCTCTAATGGATGCATTGCCTATGGTAACAATAATGGATATCTGTATGTCGATTGGAATGGAAATATTATGCCTTGTGTATTTATACCGTATTATACCGATAATATTTACGATTTATATAAGGAAAATAAAACGCTGGCAGATGCTACAGTATCTGAATTTATGATTAATGGTCAAAAGTGGCGAAGACAAAATTTTAATAAGAACTTATTGATGCCATGCGCTATACGTGACCATTACCTCAACTTTAGAGACAATATATTACCCAGCAATGTAAAAGCAGAAAACAAAGAAGCAAGCGATGCTTATCGGAGCGTCGAATATCGAAAAGCAATGGATTATTATGACAAAGAATTATCAAAGCTTATAGAAAAAATTTAACAACAACGATTTACTGAAAACACAAATATTATAACAATGAAACAAAAAGTCGCATTGGTATTGGGCAGTGGTGGTGCACGTGGAATTGCACATATTGGGGCAATACGTGAATTACTCGATAATGGATATACCATTAGCTCAATTTCTGGAACTTCAATGGGGGCATTAATTGGAGGTGTTTATGCTGCCGGAAAACTGGATGAATTTGAAGCATGGTTAAACAAATTAAATAAAAAGGATGTCTTCAGCCTAATGGATTTTACATTAAGCAAAAGTGGAATTTTAAAAGCCAGTAGGGCCTTATTAGAAATACAGAAGTTTATTCCTGACCAACAAATCGAAGACCTGCCTATTAACTATTCTGCTATTGCTGCTGATCTAAAACAGAATAAAGAAATTATTATAACACAAGGTAGTCTTTTTGAAGCCATTCGTGCTTCAATAGCCATACCAATGGTACTTACCCCAGTTAAACGAAGTGGAAGTTTTATGGTTGATGGAGGAATTTTAAACCCTGTTCCTACAAATCGTGTAGTCCGACACGAAAATGATCTTTTAGTCGCCATCAATGTAACGGCAAGCATTCCTGGAGTTGTAACCGAAAATATTGATCAAAACTTTATTGAAAAATTGTTGCACTTCAGGTTTTCAATGCAAAATTCGGCTAACAACGAAGTTAATATGGGATACATTAACCTCATTGTAAAAACATCCCGCACAATGATTGCTCAAATTGCAAAATTAACGTTGGAATTATCACCACCTGACATGCTTGTGGAAGTTTCTTCGGATGCTTGTGGTACATTTGAATTTTATAAAGCATCAGAACTTATCGAAATAGGAAGAAATGCAATGTCTAATGTTTTGAAAAAAAATAATCTTCTTAATAAAAAAGAGGTAGAAAACACATTCGATATTTCAGAAATCTCCCTTTTATAAGCTGATTAAAAAGGGACAGTATAAAAGAGATAATCGATAGCTATATTCAAATTAAAGCAAAAACAAATAATAACGCAGACCTAAAATTTCCTATCCCCGTGAAGCCAACGGGCCATTACGGAAATTATTCCTTTGGAACGGCCTGCTTTTTAATATTCGCCGCAGAGCGGTGGGGAATTAAACCCAAAAAGATTAAAGAAAATGCAAACAAATATTGTAATCAAAGAAGTAGTAAACTCTACTGACTTTAAAAAATTCATAGGATTTCCTCAAACGCTTTACCTTGGTTCAGCTTATTATGTACCACCCTTGATACAATACGAAAAAAGAACTTTATCACCTGATAAGAAGCAGGCTATTGAGCATTGCAAAATAAAATATTGGATAGCATTGAAGAAAGGTGAGGTAGTTGGACGTATAGCAGGGATTATTGACAAAGCATACAATCAAAGACAGAATTTGAAATTTGCACGTTTTGGTTGGCTCGACTTTGAAAACGATCCTGGAATTTTAGACTTATTATTAGATGAAGTAGAAAAATGGGCAAAAAAGGAAGAAATGGAATTTGTTCATGGCCCATTAGGATTTAGTTCATTCGATAGAAGCGGCTTATTGATAGATGGATTTGATGAAAGATCAACCTTCCTCGGTAGTTATAATTATAAGTATTATCCATATTTTTTTGAAAAGACAGGATATGAAAAAGATATTGATTGGATTGAATACAGAATAAAAGTACCAGATAAAGTACCAGAAAATATTTTCAGAGAGGCTGAATTAATTAAGAGAAGTTATGGATTAACATGTCTAAAATCGGAAGAAAAAAGAAATCTAATTCAATACGCAGATGAAATTTTTGAGATTTTAAATTATGATCAATTCTCGAAGCAACAGATAAAAGATTTAAAAATACATTTCTTACCTTTCATTTTCATTTTTCCTGAATATACCTCGATAATAAAAGATAAAACAGGAAAAATAATTGCCTTCGCTATTGTGTTGCCATCTTTCTCTACTGCTCTGCAAAAATCAGAAGGTAAACTATCTCCAATAGGTTTAGCAAGAATCTTATCATCCTTGCATTTTAACGATACCGCCGAAATAGCTTTAATGGGTATTGATACCAACTTTCAAGACAAAGGGATAAATAGCCTAATACTTAGTGAAATAATCCCAACACTAATCGATAAAGGTTTCAAACACATTGAGTCAAATAAACAACAGGAACAAAATACTGAAATGCAAAATTTATGGAACAATTTTGAAACCCGACAGCATAAGCGTTCAAGATGTTACATTAAAAAGGTGTAGGAAAGAACATTATGAAGATGTATCTTAAAAATATTGGCATAAAGAAGGAAAGACTCCAAAAGTACAATCTATCATTCCCGAAAATTAGAAGAAAGGAAAGATTACTCAATCACCCAGCTAATTTTCAAGGAAAAGTTGTAATCATAACTGGCGCATCTTCAGGTATTGGCAAAGCATGTGCTTATGAATTCGCCTATCAGGGCGCAACTGTTGTGCTTGCTGCCCGACGAAAGGATATTCTATATGAAATTGAAGAACAGATTATTGCATTAAGAGGAAAAGCCTTCACGATTGTTACCGATGTAAAAGATATTAATGACTGCCGCTCTCTCATTGAACAAACAATTATCCAATTTGGGAAATTGGATATCCTTATTAACAATGCAGGCATTTCGATGAGAGCAACTTTTGAAGCCTTAGACTTAACTATTATTAAAGAATTAATGGATACAAACTTTTATGGAACTGTCTATTGTACAAAGTTTGCTTTACCTCATATTTTACAACAAAAAGGTACAATTGTGGGAGTATCATCAATTACAGGATTAACACCACTTCCGGGAAGAACAGGATATGCTGCTTCAAAACATGCTATGGATGGATTCCTCAACACTTTACGTCTTGAAAATATTAAAAAAGGGTTAAATGTTTTAGTCGTCCATCCTGGTTTTACTTCTTCAAACATTCGAAATGTAGCATTAGATAAAGATGGAAATTCCCAACAAGAAACACCCAGAAATGAAAACAAAATGATGTCTAGTGAACGTGTCGCAAAAATTATTGCAAAAGCCATCATTAAAAGAGAACGCGATCTGGTGTTAACCCCACAGGGTAAGCTGGTTGTTTGGATGCATAAAAACATGCCTGGTATTGCCGACAGGATAATATTAAATGAAATGTCCAAAGAACCGGGCTCTCCATTTGATTAATCTTAATAATTGTTTAAATGAAAAAAGTACCGGGAATAATATTAGAAGATATATTGAAATGGGAATCAACTGGCAGTTTTCCTAATGTGAAAAAATCGGTAACAATTTTTGCACCACATACCAGTTATTGGGATGGATTTATTGGAAAGTTATACCTAATGAACAGTGGTTTAAACTATAAATTTTTATCAAAAAAAGAGTTTTTCAAATTTCCACTAGGATACTTCTTCAAAGCTTATGGTTCTATTCCTGTATCTCGCAATAAAGAATACATTGATGAAATAGTAAAGATATTTGATAAGGAAGATAATCTGCATATTATTTTATCTCCTGAAGGTCAGTTAGCCAAAACCGACCATTGGAAAAAAGGATTCTTCTATATGGCTCAGAGGGCAAATGTGCCTATTGTTGTTGCTTATATCGATTATAAAAAGAAAGAAATTGGTTTGAAGGGTATTATTACTGACACAAATGATATCAATAGCGTATTTCATCAGATTAGTAAAATGTACGAAAAGGTAAATGCCAAATACCCGAATGAATTTTGTTTAGATAAAAGATATTCATAATCCTTTTGTTTGAAGGTAATAATGATATATGCAAACACAATTATAACACATTCGATATAAAAATGAAAACATTATCAGGTAAAATATTAACAATGCTTGGTTGGAAGTTTGTAGGAGAATTTCCCAATGTGAAAAAATCAATTGTAATTTTTGCTCCACACACTGCTCATATCGATGCCTTTTATGGAAAACTCGGATTTAACGAATTAGGAATTAAATATCTATTTCTGTCAAAAAAGGAATTGTTCTTTTTCCCAATGAATATTGTAATGAAAAAATTTGGTTCAATGGCTGTTCGGGGAGTGAAAGGAAAGAACGCAATTCTACAGGTAGCTGATATATTGAAAAACACTGACGAACTAAATGTAGTCATTTCACCTGAAGGTAGAATATATAAAGTTAACTCCTGGAATAAAGGTTTTTACTATATGGCAAAAAAAGCAGATGTACCTATTGTTGTTGCTTTTCTTGATTATGGTAGAAAACAATTAGGGATTAAAGGAATAATAGACGACCTAAGTGACTATGAAAAAGTTGAAGTACAAATAAATGAAATGTATAAGGATGTTAAAGGAAAAAATCCATCTGATTTTGTATTAGCGGATGCCAACTAATTCTTTTATCAACGACAGAATATTAGCAACTGTTTAATAAAAACAAATAATATGAGCGATCAAATAGGAATAATTGTGTTTGCAGCAGCCTTTATTATAACTGTGACTATTCTTTACAAGGATGATTTTAAGGCCATTCTAAGAAAAATAAAAAGAAAAAAATAGTCATATGAAACGAGCATGTTGAATCTTTCTTCACACAGAAGGATCATTATTATGCAAGTTCCATTCAGCATTTAAACACAAATTATATACAAATGAAACAACCAATTGCACTTGTCCTTTCCGGAGGTGCTGCCCGAGGAATTGCACATATCGGAATTATTGAAGAATTGGAGAAAAATAACTTTGAAATAAAATCTGTTGCAGGAAACTCAATGGGGGCTTTTGTTGGTGCAATTTATGCATCGGGTCAATTGCCCGAATTCAAAGAATGGATTCTAAATTTAGGAAAAAAAGATCTCATCAAACTTGCCGACATAACGATAAGTAAAAACGGTTTTGTAAAAGGTGAAAAGCTCTTTACCAAACTAAAGGAATTTTTGCCTGATGTAAATATTGAAGATTTATCTATCCCATATACTGCTGTTGCTGCCGATTTAACAAATATGCAAGAAGTTGTTTTAAGTACCGGAAGCCTACAACAAGCCGTTCGAGCATCAATCGCAATTCCCGGTGTTTTTATGCCTGTATACATAGGTAACTCAGTGTTGGTTGATGGTGGTGTTGTTAATCCTATTCCATTAAACCGCGTAAAACGAACCAATGGCGATATGTTGGTTGCATCGTTCGTTAATGCCAAACACCCCGAACCTCCAGAAAACCACAGAGAAGTAGCACAAAACAACACTGATAATTCTGGAGAACAAGACAACAAACCAAATAAAGAGGGATTATTTACTATCATGTCAAAAACTACAAGTTTGCTTACTTATAGCCTTGCCATGACCAATATTGAGAAATACAATCCCGATATTTTGTTCAACGTATCAAGGGATTCATGCGGAACTTTTGAATTTCATAGAATTGAAGAAATGATTGAAAACGGCAAAAAAGCAGCCCAAAAAGGCTTGGCTGATTTTGAGGACAATATGATCATTTGCTCATAGCAATCAAAATTACTCGTATAAGAAATAATAAAATCTGTATTACTTAATTTTTAAGCAAAGCATGAAAGAAGTAAGTATTGTAATTTGCACCTATAACGAAGAGAAAACAATTTCAGACGTAGTAAGTGCTTGCTGTATAATGAACCCAACAGCAGAAGTAATTGTCGTTGATGATGGTTCAAAAGATAACACGGAAACCATATTAAATAGATTAAAAAAGACTTGTGAATTTCGTTACGAGAAACTTACTGAAAACAAAGGAAAAAGCTGGGCAATGGTTCATGGAGTGGAGAAAGCCAGGAATGAAATCATTTTGTTTTTCGATGCCGACGTATCAAATATCAAACAGGAGCACTTCACTCAATTATTAGCTCCAATTAAAAACAAAGAAGCCAACATGGTTTTGGGGCAGCCATCGGAAACGTTGATAAATTACCGGATAAATCCATTTTCTTCACTGACCGGAGAAAGAGCGTTATTAAAAAAGGATATCATTCCGATACTTGAAGATATCCGCGAAATCCGGTTTGGTGTAGAAACTTTCATTAATTTATACTATCAGGCAGAAGGGAAACGTATTAAATATATTTTAATGAATGGTTTAAAACATCCCACTAAATACGACAAAACAACTCCAATAAAAGCAACCAAAGAGTTTGTAAACGAAGGTAAGGAAATCGCAGTCACCCTTATAAATAATTACGATTTAATAATCAGGCGACTTGAATTGATTGGGAAGAAAACAAATACTTCTGCCATGAAAAAACTGAATAAACTTCAAGTAGAAGTAAACAATAAATTAAATACCCTGATCGACAAATTTTAAGTATTTTTCGCCATTTGCTCTGTAATAATTTCATTTCAAAATAAATGAATGTTTTTATATTGAAATTTATAAAATTCTGTGCAGTAGGCGGTAGCGGAGTCTTCATTGATTTTGGACTTACGTATTTGTGTAAAGAAAAATTGAAACTAAATAAATATGTTTCAAATTCGATCGGATTCCTGATTGCAGCATCCTCAAACTATGTACTTAATCGTATTTGGACATTTAATAGTACAAACCAAAATATTACTACAGAATATTTTATTTTTATACTTATCGCTATAATTGGACTATTGATCAACAATTCAGCATTATGGATTATTCATAGAAAGATGAAATACAATTTTTACCTATCCAAAATTGGAGCGATTGGAGTTGCAACCTTATGGAATTTTCTATTTAACTATTTCTACACCTTCAGCAATACCTTAGAAATTTAACGAATACCATAAAAGTGAGTAGAAACAATCCTTTCCAATATCTATCAAAACTATGTTACATAATCCCATCTTATAAAACAGCCGCACAAAGCCAACGCTTTACCAAAGCTGTCTCATAAGGGCATTATGCAAAATAGCCGCGCAACCCGGAACACCGTGGGTTTCCTCATTCACCATTTCAAAGCTCAGTTTTTCCATTGCGCCACGCAACTGGCTTTTCAAGGTAAATTCGTCACCCCATTGAAAACGGATGCGAATGGCAGCTTTCCAAACCGTTTAGTTTTCATTTTTGGAACCGTTCGTTCCTCATGGTCTAGCCCCCTATAAATCGGACTTTTGTATAGATGGTTAAACAAACATATTATTTTCTTTATAAATTTGCAACAGCAAGGAACAACCGACGG
>NZ_JBNPXV010000017.1:0-24662 GCF_050433125.1 Roseimarinus sediminis
AACTAAATTTCAAAATGACAAAGAACGTTTTAGGCTTAATGAGCCAAATTTGTTTAATTTTTAATAACGTCCCAATTTTAATGGGACACTAGTGATATTATTATGAAGATTGAAAGTAAAAATAGACGCCTTTTTATATTCCTTATTTCGATTTTTGTAGTTGCAAGTATAACAGTGATTGTTGCTGTAAAACTTCATCAAAAAGAGGGTAAGAATTGTGTTTTACTAAATGCCGAGGTAAAATTAGATGATGGTAAAATTACAATTACAAATAATGATTCTTTCGACTATATCCATACGGAGCTTTATATCAACAAACATTATAAAATTATTGGATTTAACATTCCGGCTGGAGAATCGAGTATCCTATGGCAAGTTGAATTCTCTAATTATTTTAGGCGGAGAATGAGTCATAATGAGAAAGCAATAACTTTTTCAATTGTATGTGATTTATACGACGGAGAAAAAGGTGTTTATTATATCGATTTTAGTAAGAGTAAATAAAATGCCCTATAATAAATAGGAATATGAGCGGCGCGCAGCGCCCAGCGATGAGTTTCCGCCAGCTGGCGGATTGAACTACCTCCATTCCGCTACGGTGTTCTATACTTAAAGAAGGTTTTTGATGTTTTTTGAAAAGATAAGGTGACGGTGTTCTTTGATTTATTTCAGTTTTTAGTGCTTACCCGCTTAATTTATCGGTAAGCGTCCGGTAAACTCCGTATTGTTTTGCAAGGATTAGGAGTTAATATCAGCGTTTCTCTAAAACATTCAGAGAACTATTAAAGTCAGGTTGGAGTTTCTTTGAGTTTATTCAGGTTTTTTTGAAGCAAAGTTGTGCGGAAGCAGTTCTGCCAGGTCTTTGCTGTAGTCGTTGTCGTAGTGGTGTACCTTTTCAAGGAAGTAAACCATCCATTCCCTGAAGTTAACGCCACTGGCCTTGCAGCCGCCCAACAGGGAATATACAATGGCTGCATTTTCGGCCGACTCGTGGTTTTTGCAAAACAACCAGTTTTTGCGTCCAATGGCAATGGGGCTTTAATTACTTCATCACCAAAAAATACATTGAACGGGCCTGGTTTTGCCTTGAATTTTGGATTAAAAAGAAGCCATTAAGGAGTTTAAGTGGAGCATTTTAAGTCAATTGATTAACAACAAATATTAATCACTATTTTGTAAGAGCAGCTTAAAACGGCTAAAAAACAGCCTTTTTTAAGAGATAGCAGTTGGTTTTTAGACAGACTGCCGTTGGCGGTAATTTTAATAAAATCTCCTAATCTTTGTAAAATTTGGAGATTTAGCAAACAAAACATATTTTTACTAAAAATTCCAAATAATTGAATAATTAGGAGATTTTAGTCATGATAGAATTACCACCAAAATTAACTAAGAAGAATTTCTCAAAAGCATTCTCAATGCTTAAAGACTCAACATGTCGAGAAAAAATTAGAATCATAAATAACAAATACCTCTATTGGGATAAAGTAAAGTATCAGGCAAAATCTGAGGATTTATCATCAATCGATTTGTGGACTGCAATAAAATTAACCAGGAGTCTGGATTACAAACACCTTAAATTTGGGAAATATAAATTCGCATTTTCTCAAACAGACTATATTCAAAAAATATTACATGAATTTGATTTAAACATAGGAGGAAATCTAGGTGCTCAGAAATTGATTCCAGAGCAGGAAAAGGATAAGTATCTAATTAGCTCAATCATGGAAGAAGCAATTGCATCTTCGCAAATTGAAGGAGCTGTTACCACAAGGAAAAAAGCAAAAGAGATGCTTCGAAAGAATGATAAACCAAGAAGCAAATCAGAGCAAATGATTCTTAACAATTATAGAACTATTCAAACAATTGTTGGGTGGAAATCACGGGCTCTTACAACGGAGCAACTATTAAACATTCACAAGCTAATATCAAACAATACACTTGACGACAAAGAAGATGAGGGAAAATTTAGAACTACCAATGATGTCTATGTCGTAAATCATATAGATAGTGAAATTGTTCATACTCCACCAGACCACAAAGAAATTCCAGCCTTGATTGACGAGGTATGCGACTTCTTTAACAATGATAATCATGACTTTTTTATTCATCCTGTAATTAAGGGAATAATCTTACATTTTATGATTGGATATATCCATCCTTTTGTTGATGGTAATGGAAGAACTGCTCGTACTCTTTTTTATTGGTACCTCCTGTCAAAAGGATATTGGTTAACTGAATACTTGTCAATATCAAGACTTATTGTAAAAAGCAAAAATCAATACGAGTATGCTTATTTATATACGGAAAATGATGACAATGACTTAACTTATTTCATAAATTATAATCTAAAAACAATGGACAAAGCTTACGACGCTTTGAGAGCGTATATTCAAAGGAAAATTGACGAGAAAAAATATTTAACAAATTTCCAAAGAATCCAATTTATTAATAGCAGGCAAGCAGAAATCTTAAAATGGTTTTACGATGAACCTCATTTACTAATTACAGTTAAAGAAGTAGAAACTCGATTAAGTACCTCAAATCAAACAGCAAGGACTGATTTACAACAATTATTACAGCAAGGATATTTGGAATTAATTCAAATTAATAAAAAGAAACAAGCTTTTGCTAGAGTTCCTGATTTTGAGAGTAAAATAAATGAAAAAACTACCCACAATAAATAGGAAAATGAGCGGCGCGCAGCGCCCAGTGAGGAGTTTCCGCCATCTGGCGGATTGAACTACCTCCATCCCGCTACGGTGCTATGTACTTAAAGAAGGTTTTTTATGTTTTTTGAAAATAAAATGAGACGGTGTTCTTTGATTTATTTCAGCTTATAGTGCTTACCCGTTTGATTTATCGGTAAGCATCCGGTAAACCCCATATTTTTTATCAAGGATATGAAGTTTATATCAGCATTTCTCTAAAACATTCAGAGAACTATTAAAGTAGGGTTGGAGCTTTTGAGTTGATTCAGGTTTTTTGCCTTGAATTTTGGATTAAAAAGAAGCCATTAAGGAGTTTAAGTAGAACATTTTAAGTCAATTGATTAACAACAAATATTAATCACTATTTTGTAAGAGCAGCTTAAAACGGCTAAAAAACAGCCAACTTTTAGTTGTGATGGGGGATTTTTAGACAGCCTGCCGTTGTGCGGAATTTAGACTACTGCCTTACGTGACAGATAAACAGTAATTTACAACTTTTATCCTTTAAGCGCTTGCTTTGATTACCAAGAATTGGTAATTTTGGGAAAACATTTTTATATGGGAAAAAATACATCGATATCATTGGGTGACCACTTCGAAGATTTTATAAGTACTTCGATTGCATCTGGGAAATATAGTTCAGTAAGTGAGGTGGTTCGTGCAGCTTTACGCCTTTTAGAGTCTGAAGAAAATAAGCTTAAAGAATTACGAAATGCTTTGATTGAAGGAGAAAATAGTCAAATGAATGAAAACTTTGATGGACAAAAACACCTTCAAGATTTACACCGTAAATACTTATGATGTCAAAATATCGGATAAGTGATAAGGCCATAAACGATTTGGAAAGAATCTGGCTTTATACATTTCGAAATTGGTCAAAGGAACAAGCAGACAGATATCATAAGCTGATAATTGACGAAATTGAATTTATTGCAAACAACTTCGACCTTGGCCGTAAAATAAACTATGTGCGAGATGGTTATCGAATGACAAAAGTAAAATATCACTTAATCTTTGCCAAAAGATCAAAAGACAATGTCATAGAGATCGTAAGAATACTGCATCAAAATATGGACATCGAAAACCGACTAAAATAAAAATAAAAACTGAGCACAATAAATAGAACGCAACACTTAGCTTTCAATTGTGCCTTGCTTGTATACGCTCTGCATTGAAGTCCCGATGGCTATCGGGATTGAACTAGACAATGCTTCAAAGCATGACAGCGCAAAATTGAAGTGATATCAAAATTTGAAAGATAATTCATTAGATTTTGTAACTTTATCCGAAAGTTTTAAAGCTATGGACCTACAGACTAGAAAATTAAATTTTATACAAGAATTCCTTAAGATTCAGAATGAGGAGGTTGTAAGTCAATTTGAAAAACTTTTAAATAAAGAAGAAAGTACCATTTCGGACAGAGATCTTTCACCAATGTCAATTGAGGAGTTCAATAAAAGAATTGACATGTCCCTCAAAGACTCCGAAAATGATAATATAACCGAGATTAATGACTTACTAGACGAAATCTCGAAATGGGGCTAAAGATTTTCTGGACGGATTTTGCAAAAAACGAGCTGAAAAAAATATTTGATTTTTATAAAGGCGAAGCAAGTTTAAGAGTCGCAACGAAATTGGCTTCAGGAATTGTACAGGAAGCTTTAAAACTGGAGAAACATCCGACTATTGGACAAAAGAGGAATTATTAAAATCAAGACCTCAATCGTTTAGATATCTCATATTTAAAAACTACAAAATAATTTACTGGATAAATGAAAATAAATCTCGAATTGAGATTGTAGACGTTTTCGATACAAGACAGAATCCTGTAAAAATTAAGAGGTCAACAAAATAAATGCCTGTTGCAACGCTTAGTTTTCAATTGAGCCTTGCTTGCATCCGCTCTACATTGAAGTCCCGATGTCCATTGGGATTGAACTATTTTTCGATTATCATTAGTCGACTCGTCCCCCTCGTTTTAAAAACTGTTGATTTTTGTTAAAGCTTTGTTAAAATATTCAAAGTGTTTAAACAATTAGGCAGTGGCAGAGTCTTAGTGTTCGTTAGTATCAGAAAAATTCTATAATTCAATTTTATGCAAAAAATAAGTTTCTTAGCAATACTTATGGTATTGACTGTTTCGGTGTGGGCTGATTCTTTTATGAATGGAGATGAACCTGTGGAGGCAGTCGCCAAAAAAGGCTCAATTAGTGGAAAAATCATTGAAGCAGGAAGCAGTACGCCCCTCGAATATGCCAATATCGCAATTTATACTTTGCCCGACAGTAGTTTAGCCGGAGGTGGAATTGCCGATGCGGCCGGGCGCTTTATGATTAGCGACCTGGAGCCCGGTAACTATTTGCTCGATGCCAAGTTCATCGGTTTTGAGCACACCAAACTCAGTAATATTACCATCGCAAACAAGCAGATGAAAGTCGATTTGGGTACCATTGAATTGCACCCGGCTTCCGAAAACCTGGCCGAAGTAAATGTGGTGGCACAGGAAAATCCCATTGCCTATCAGATTGACAAGAAAGTGGTCGATCCGAGTCAGTTCCCCACAGCGGCCAATGGCACCGCTACCGATGTACTGGCCAATACCCCCTCGGTGGTGGTCGACATTGAAGGCAACGTGACCATGCGCGGAAGCTCCAGTTTTACGGTATTGATCGACGGACGTCCAACTCCCTTCGATGCTGCCGATGCGCTCGATCAGATTCCTGCCAGCAGCATTCATAATATCGAAATTATTACCAACCCTTCGGCCAAATACGACCCCGACGGGAATGCGGGTATCATCAACATCAACACCAAGAAAAGCAAACTCATTGGTGTAAGTGGAATCGTTAATGCCTCGGGCGATTCCAACGGTTCCTTGTCGGGCGATGTTTTGCTGAATTACCGCATCGAAAAGTTTAATTTTTTCGTTAACGGCGACCTGTCGAAACGTCAGCGCCAGGGCGAATTTTCAAGCATCAACCGTACCTGGTCCGATGCCGATACCAGTAGCACCGAATCGGATGGAACGGGCAAACGGGGTCGCGATGCCTGGTCGGTGAAAACAGGTTTCGATTATTACATGAATGAACAGAATACGCTCACCTTCAATGTGGGAGTCGACGGGCGCAAACGTTTTAGTGAGAGCATCTCCAATTTTCACGAATATACCACTTCGGGTTTCGACCGCTACTCGCTTACCGAAAACATCGACGATGGTGATCAGACCGGTGTTTCGCTCAGTCTCGATTACAAAAAGACCTTCGACCGCGATGGTCAGGAGCTGACCGCCTATTTCTATTACGAAAATGAAAGCGGATTCAGCAGTTCACTTTATCATCAATACGATGGAAGCGATGCACTGCTCGAAGGCATCAAAAACTGGGAAGCCGGCGGTGAAAACCAGTTTCGCTTTCAGACCGATTACATCCATCCCTTTAACGAAAAGATGAAGTTCGAAGCGGGTTATCAGCTGCGTGCCGACCGTGAGAATGAATGGAACGATGTACATTGGTACACCACTTTTGATGACTATGAACCGTCAGAATCATCGGCTTATTATACCGACACTTATTTCGACCGCGACATTCATTCGGCTTACTCTATTTTCAGCAATTCGGGTAACATAATGGGCTATCAGTTAGGTTTACGCGCCGAATATACCGACCGCAGCATGAGCTACGATGACAAGGAACACACCATCAATCGGCTTGATTTTTTCCCAACGGTACACTTTTCATTTCAGCTGCCACTCGAACAGCAGCTGATTACCAGTTATACCCGCAGGATAGAGCGCCCCAGAGGTTATTATCTTGAACCATTTATTACCTATGAAGACGCTTACAATGTGCGCATGGGTAACCCCGATATTGAGCCGGAGTACATCGATTCGTACGAGATTGGCTATCAGAAGCAAATAGGACAGGGATTCTTCTCAGCCGAATTGTATCACCGCAAAACCAACAACAAAATTGAACGTATTCGCAGTGTGTACAGTGACAATGTGATGTTGCAGACGGTTGATAACATAGGAGCAGATTATTCAACCGGCCTGGAGTTTATGCTCAACATGCGGCCTGCCAGCTGGTGGATGATCAACCTGATGGGGAACGCGTATTATTACCGTGTGGAAGGCGAGATCGACGGAAGCAGCATCGACCAGCAAAGCAATAACTGGCATGCCCGCTTCAGCAATACCTTTACCATTGCAAAAAACACACGCTTGCAGTTCGACGGAATGTACCACAGTCCATCGACCACAGCGCAGGGAAGCCGCGAAGGATTTATGTTCACCAATCTGGCTGTTCGTCAGGATTTGCTCGACAAGAAGCTGACACTTACAGCCGGGGTGCGCGATGTGTTTAATACCGCCAAATTTGGCTTTGAATCTACCGGACCTGGTTTTTATTCCAAAAGGAATTTCGACATGAAATCACCGGTATTTTCTTTTACCCTGGCCTATAAGATCAATAATTACCGTCAGAAGAACGGTGCTACCAATGGAGGTGGCGAAGGCGGCATGATGGATGTTGGAGGCGAAGGCGATTTTTAGTAGAACCCGGTATTCATATACCGATCAGAAATCAGATGATGGAAAAGGGGACAGATGTCCCCTTTTTTTTATTATATAAGCAACCTTTTTAAACGAAAAACGATCCTAAAAGCATTCAAATCATAAAAGAAACTCATGTCATGAAGAAAAAAATGCTCCTCCCGGTTTTCGTTTTTTCCTTGTTCCTGTTTTCGTGTGAAAATGACTATTACAGTGAAAACCTTGATAGTTATAATAAATTTAATGGTGTGATGGAAGACGCACCTTCTGAAAAATATACCGATTATGGTGAGAACCCTTTTATTAAAGTTAGCGAACAGGCTGAATCGACTTTTGGTATCGATGCCGATGGTGCTTCGTATTCCAATGCACGCCGTTTCCTCTCTTTGGGACAATTGCCACCGGTTGCATCGGTTCGTGTGGAAGAGTTCATTAATTATTTTACTTTCGATTATCCCGATCCGCATGACGAGCATGTTTCAATCAATACCGAAGCTACTGTTTGTCCCTGGAATAGCGGCCATTATTTGTTGAGAATAGGTTTGAAGGGAAAGTCATTGGCTGAATCGGAAATAGGGCCTTCAAACTTTGTTTTCCTGATCGATGTTTCTGGATCCATGTCGAGCCCCGATAAACTGGAGTTGCTGAAAAGCGGCTTCGAAATGCTGGTTGATGAAATGGACGGCACCGACCGCATCGCCATTGTGACCTATGCCAGTTCTGATGAAGTGGTGCTGGAATCGACCTATTGCGATGAAAAATCAAAGATTAAAAAAGCAATAAAGAAGCTGGGATCGGGTGGAAGTACTGCCGGTGCCAAGGGGATTGAAACCGCTTATAAAATAGCAGAAGAAAACTTTATTGCCGGTGGAAACAACCGGGTAATTGTGGGTTCCGACGGCGATTTTAATGTGGGCCCTTCGACAAGCGAAGAGTTGGTTGAAATGATCGAAAAGAAGCGTGAATCAGGAATTTACCTGACGGTACTTGGTGTAGGGCAGGGGAACCTGAACGATTCGATGATGGAACAATTGGCCAACAACGGCAATGGAAATTACGAGTACATTGATACTATTGAGCAGCTGAAGAAGGTTTTTATTTACGAAAAACAGAAATTCTACACGGTTGCCCAGGATTGCAAAATCCAGATAGGATTTAACGAAAACAGTGTCGATTCATTCAGGCTGATCGGTTATGAAAACCGCGTGCTCGAAAACGAAGATTTTGAAAACGACAGCGTCGATGCCGGTGAAATTGGTGCAGGACAAACCATTACGGCTTTTTATGAACTGGTGCCTGTCGAAAATCCCCAAGGGGCATTTTGTTCTTTGCAGTTCAGGTACAAAAAGCCCGGACAAAGCGAAAGCAGGCTGATTGAACACGATGCAGTGTCAGAAGTGGTCGCATTTTCTGGTGCAAGCAAAAACATGCGCTTTGGAACTGCGATAACAGGCTTTGGACTGCTGATTAAAAAGTCGGAATTCAAGGGTACACTCAACTATGAAGATGTTAGTAAGTGGGGAGCAGGCGCACTGGGCGATGACCCCTACGGGTTTAAAAGCGAATTTTTGGAACTCGTTGATGAGGCAGCTTCCTTCGATGAATAAGGCATAATTCAACATCAAATAAGGTGATGGTTTTACCATTATTGGCCAACCAGCCCCTCCCCTCATTACGAATAATCGCATGATGACCTCATTGCGAAAAAATGAACTTCTTCATTGCAATTATTTTGAATAGAAGGGACTGCATAATATAAGAGGCCGCAAGTCCAAAACTGCTGCCTCTTATTCTGATTTCTATGTTTATCAAATTTTATCTAGCATCCCCCCGCAGCCACTTTTACTTCCTTGGTAACCGGCTTGCCAATGTTTTTAAGGGTTTCGGTGAGCTCCTGCATTTCACGGTTGGCCTTCGATCGGAAGTTATAAATATTGATCTCTCTTTTGCTTGCGGTGGCCATGTCGGGTTGTTCGATGGTCTCGAACATGTTTTTAAATTGGGTGGCACTTTCTTTCAGTACCAGGTTTTTCGAATTGCCGACATACTTTGCCTTTAAACAGGCCATTTTTACAAGGGTGTCGTTTTCGGCATAGAATACGTTGGTTTTCATTTTTTGTCTGAAGATGCTTTCCCATTTTCTTTCGGTGATTTCATCAAAAGGAATGTTGATGGCCATTGGAAGATGGTAGCTTGCAAATTCTTCGGGCGAGCGTACGTCGATGATGTTTAATTCGTAATAGTGATTTACGATTTCGTGGGCCAGCTTGTCGGCGTTAATTTCATGGAAAACACATTTTTGCTGTCTTTTAGCCTCTGCAATTCGTTCGGCAATGATTTCCTGTCGTGAAGGAAGAAGGAACAAAAGTGCGACCGCAATAAAAGGTGCCAGCGAAGCAATGGCATAGCGTGAAACCCAGATTTTAGGAGTGGGCAGTTGTTGTTTTCCTCTGACGCGTTTTTCGATCTGCCAGGTGAGATAAAAGGCCGCGATGGCCACCAGCGATAACACCAGGGCAAATACTTCCATCGACATGCCAAGTTGCTCATTCATTCTGACAGGTCCCATGGCATCGGCCAGATAGAAGTTTTCGATCATTGGAAAAGTTTCGACAAAGGCAAAAACGCCAAAAATTGACCCAACTACAAAGAGCATGGCATCCATTTTGCCGATAGATAAAGCGCAAACGCTGGTACCGGGGCAAAAACCACCAATGATGAAGCCGGCACCCATAATCACGCCTCCCGTGAGAGCCGATCGGAGAAAGGTAGGATTGACATAAATCAGCTCAAGATCGAGCAGGTCATAGTGTCCAAGTACGAGCACACCCAGCATGGCAGTCACGCCGGCAGTGAAAAACACCCGCAAAACGGTAAAATCGTATCCGTAAAAGAGTCCAACCAGTTTTTTTGTCGATGAAAAACCGGCCTGCTCAAGCAGAAATCCAAACCCGATGCCAATGAGCAAGGCGATGATCAGGTTCATTTCGTTCGATATAATCAATGGTACTAATGGTCCCATGGTATTTTATTTTATCCAAAGTTTTCTGAAAAAGTAAGCTAAAGCATAGCCCGACCCGAAAATGGCAAACATGGTAATGATGCCTCCAAACGACATGACTGCCATTCCGCTCAGGGCCGATCCGCTGGTGCAACCACGGCCAAGTTGTGAACCGTAACCAAAAAGGAAGCCTCCGATGATGGCTCCTATAATGCGGGCCAGATTGCTGGAGCGAGGACCTTTTTCGAATTTAAGTCCGACGCGGTTGGCCATTACTCCCGAAAAGAAGGCCCCGATTACCACGCCAATCACTTCGAATACAAGCCAGTTGTGTAAGGGGCCGCTTGGGTTGGCGGCTGCAAATTGCTGATAGTATTCAGTGTTGGCAGCATGTTGAGGGGCAATTCCATTTACAATGGATATCACCAGACTTTTAAAGGCTCCACTGGCTCCCAGACCGCGGCCTGTGATGTAAATGGTGGCCAGTAAAAGCAAACCCAGTAAGAAACCGGCCAGGTAAGGATTCATGTAGGGGCGTGTTTTCATGACTTGCTGTTTTTGATTGTTTCCTGTTCATTTTGTTCCTGTTCATCATCTTCATCGTCTTCCACCTCTTCATAACCGGTGATCATGGCCCTGATGTTCGAGGTGGGGGTATGCCCGGTGGTAGTCATGTATACATGAACCACCAAAAAAATCATGAGCAGAAAAGCACCCAGGGTATGCCAAAAGGCAATGCTTTGAAGCGAAATATCTTCAACGATCACAATGTTGTTCTGGTCGATGGTTTTATGCAGCATGTAAAAGATTCCCGAAATAATGGTCATGGGAACCAATACCAGTTTAAAGCCAAGATAGACCAGCCTTTGTAAGGGATTCATCTTGCTGAGTTCACTCTTTTTAGTGGGATGAGGTGCTCCGGTGAACATGCCGAAGGAATAATACAGGATCTGTTCTTTCAGCTTTTTGGTAGTAGGAAGGTATTGTTTCCATTCTCCGGTTGCAAAATGCCAGAAGATGGCGAAAATGATCAGTACAATGAGCAGCCACGAAGCAGTGCGGTGAAAGCGGGCAGCCTGTTCAAACCCAAGAATGGTAAATGAACCATGCACTTCGAATCCGGTAAGCGCAAGAAAAATGATTAGTGCTGCCTGGCTCCAGTGCCAGAAACGTTCAAAACGTTGGTAGATGTATATTTTCTTCATTATTTATAGTTTTAACAAGTCATTGTCCGATTGGTAATCGATGATTTTCATTTCATATTTTTTGTTTCTGATCGAAACGATGATTCTGATGGCTGCATGGATCATTACTGCAGCCAGTGAACCGAAGAAGAGAAGGAGGCCACCGATGTCGAGCGGCTTGTTGAAATCGCGACCCGGAAGATAAAAACCACCCAGTTTGGCCAATCGGCCTTCATCACTGCGGGTATGGCATTCGGCACAGCTCACTGACTGATCTTTGGGTGCCACCATGTGGTTGACCGGCCAGTACATTTCGGTTTCGATAAAACCATATTCACCACTGTAGGGCAAACCAATTTGTTTCATGCCGGCTTCGGCTGCCTTGTCCCAGTCGAAGTCCATCCAGAAGGCGCTGTCACCCTTTTCGGCTGCCCAAAGTCGGGGCTGAATCAGTATGTTGTGTACCTTGTCGTAGATTTGATCACCCCGGTGAATCTTAACCGGAATAATTTTCGATTCTCCATCATCGTGAGAGCCAAACAAGGGATTGATAATTACCGGGTTTGATTTAATGGTGTCGCCCAGAATGTAATGGTCGGCTGTTCCGTTAAACCACATGTAATCGGGTTGAACATTCTTTTCCCATTTAAACGATCCCTTGATCGAGAGGTAATCATGATTGCCCATTTCGTCTTCGGTGTGAAAGGGGGCACCTTCTTCCAGTTTTCCGGCATCCGACCATTTCCATTCCATCTTGGTGGCATTTACCTTGGCATATTCGGGAATATGACAAGCCTGGCACGAAACTTTGGCATTGTGACGGTTAATGATGGGGTCGAAATGGGGAGTATTGGTGTGACATTGTTCGCAGGTGGCTCTTTGCGTGTTTTCAGACGATACCGAGTACAGGCGGCCCAGTAGCTGATGGTTCTCGGCAGTATGGCATTCTGTACAGCTCATGTCCATACCATTGGCCCCCATGTGTACGTCCACCTCACGCGAACATCCCAAAAGGGCCTGTTCCAGATCTCCATGCTTTACATTGTTGCCGCCACCTCCATTGAAATGACAACTTCCACAGTTGTTCTTTTTAGGCTGGCCCACACTCTGGGCGACCTTGCTCAAATTCACCGAGCGGTCGGGATAACCAGCCATCGAAACTCCCTTGTGATATTCTTCACTATTGTCGTGGCAAACCATGCAGTCGACATTCCGTGCATTATTGAAATCGTAATGATCGTTGGTCATCCCGTATCCAATATGGCATTTGGCGCAACTTTGTTCGTTGGTTTGGGCACCAATGCAGAAGTTGTTGACAACATTTCGCTTTCCGGCTGCTTCTACACCCCGGCCTTCGATGTACGATACCCGCTCCCAGTTCCAGTGTGCCGAGTTCATGATCTCTTTATGCCTTTCGGTATGGCAACTGATACAGGCTTCGGTCACATCCTGCGGAGATTCAAATTCCTGTTGCAGTATTTCAAATTTCCTGTGATCGACCGAAGGGACCGGCTCTATGGCATACTTGGTTTTTAATTCCTCCAGTTTCAGGTTGAAATAAATTTCTTTGTGCAGCACATTGGTTAATACCAGTGCAAGCACAACGGCTCCAATTAAGATAAAAATTGATCGCTTCATTTCGATCGGGCTTTAGTTAAATTCCAAATTTTAAAATCAAATGTTCAATTCGTTTCAAAAATATATAAATATCGACATGTTTGTAAGTAACTGAAAAGTATTGCAATAAGTTGTTTTGTCTTACAATTTAGTAAATCTCAATCGTTCAATCATTTGAACAAGCGTTCAAAAATGATCTTTGGGCTCAATATATAACCAGTCTAAAAAAGCACAACGCTTGGTTGTTTTTATCCGGCACAAAAAGGAAACAGGAGGAGAAGTGAAGGAAGACGGTGCCGGTTTCTGCTTTCATAAAAAGCTGCTATCTTTAGGGCTCTTATAAAAAAATACAAGAATGATTACAGATATTAACGGAACATTTACCCTCAATAACGGGCTTGAAATGCCTTATTTCGGACTGGGAACTTATCAGTCGGCCAATGGTCGCGAAGTAATGAATGCGGTGCACTATGCACTCGATGCGGGTTATCGCATGATCGATACTGCTTCGTTTTATCAAAATGAAGAAGGAATAGGACAGGCAATCAGGGAGCATGGTATTGCGCGTGAAGCGCTGTTTATCACCACAAAGGTTTGGAACGATGATCAGGGTTTTGAAAGCACCCTGAAAGCGTATGATAAAAGCCTTCAGCAAATGGGAACCGACTATTATGATCTGTATCTGGTGCATTGGCCGGTGACCGGGAAATTTAAAGAAACCTGGAAAGCGCTTGAGAAAATCTATAAAGAAGGCCGGGTGAAGGCCATTGGCATCAGCAATTTTTTAAATGTACATCTCGAGCAGTTGCTTCCCGAAGTGGAAGTAATGCCCATGGTGAATCAAATGGAATTTCATCCTTATCTGATCCAGCAGGAACTGATCGATGAATGCGAAAGAAACAACATTGTTTACCAGGCATGGAGCCCGATAATGCAAGGTCGGGTTTTTGAAGTTCCCCTGCTGAAAAAATTAAGCAAGAAATACAGAAAGAACCAGGCACAAATTGTGTTGCGCTGGGATTTGCAAAGGGGCGTGATTACCATTCCCAAATCGGTGAACCAGGCACGTATTGAGAGCAATGCCGATATTTTTAACTTCGAACTGAGTGCCGACGACATGGCGGCCATCGATGCCCTCGACTGTAACCAGCGCTTTGGTTACGACCCGATGCTGGTGTGAGGGCAAGGAGCATGGATGTCGATTAAATTGTGAATTGTTAATTATGAATGGTGAATTACTTGCTCACCAAGTGACAGCCTCGACTATTGGCTGATGTATGGTGTGTTCCCGAAAGCTGCGCCGGGAAAAGATATTAGAGAATAGACTTTAGTTAAAAGATGAAGTGTGAATTTTTTCCAGATCCCGTTTCGTGTAGTCGTGTACTCGTATATTCGTCTATTTGTGCCTTTACTTTTTAAGCTTCCAGGCTAAGGGCTTAATGATCAATGAATCAATTACTCAATGGCCATTTACTTAATGACCAATGACTTTCTGACTCATTGACTCTTTTCATTCCTGATTTGTTAAAAACATTGAAATAAAGCAAATTAACAGCGTTTTTATTTGCCTTTGCCCGCTTTTGTTTTGTAATTTAAGCTCACTTAATCAAAGGAGGAGTCTATGAAAAGTTATGTCAAATTGGGGATGCTTGTACTGATGCTGGCCTTAAGTTCGTGTGCTGTTTTCACTGGAAAAACAAAGGCTGAAAGGCAGGCCGCTGAGTTGCTTCAAATGAGCAGGGTCGATTCTTTGCTGAATGCCAGGGCATATACTTTTGTGGCTCAAAGTGCCCATCCCATGGGGTGGTCGACCATACAGCTTACCTCGGAATACGATGTGAGAATTGCCGGTGATTCGGTGTTCGTTTACCTGCCTTATTACGGGCGTGCCTATCAAGCCGATTACGGATCGACCGACGGAGGTATAAAGCTGACTGCTCTTGCTGAAGACTATCAAAAAGAGGAAAGCGATAAAGGTTTTAAGGTACGTTTTAAAGCCAGTGATGAATACGATAGCTATCAATTTAACCTTTCAATAGGTAAAACAGGTTATTCCACGCTTTCGGTCAATAGCAACAAGCGACAGGTCATTTCCTTTTATGGAATAGTTGATACCAACCCATCGAGATGAAAATCCTGCATTGGCTGTCGAATCACTGTTAATTTTTCCCTGCATGCTTCTTTTTTAATGGTTCATTGTTGATTTGTTTTCCATTGTAGCCATTCCTATAGATTTAACCCTCACTTTGCAATAATTGCCCCTGCAATTATGACCCTTTTTGAAACGTTTATCGTGGTAACTGCTGTAGCCACTTTTGCATTTTTGTTCCTCCTGAATGAGCAAGCAAATAAACTTTCAAAATAATGGGAACAATAAAAAAATATCGCACGCTGCTGGCATTTGCCGCTCTGCTGCTTTCGTTCACAATGGCAAAGGCTGAAATTCGCCTGCCCCAGCTCATAAGTTCCAACATGGTGATGCAACGCAACAGCGAAACCAGGGTGTGGGGCTGGGCCGATCCCCGTGAAAAAATTACAGTAAGTTTTGGAGAACAGACCTTAAAAACCCGTACTGCAAAGGATGGGCGCTGGGAGGTGAAGCTGAGTACCGGCGATGCCGGTGGTCCTTATACCATGACCATCAGCGGTAAAAATAAAATTCAACTTGATAACATCATGCTGGGCGATGTGTGGGTGTGTTCTGGTCAGTCGAACATGGAGTGGCCCTTAATCAATACCATCAAGGGCCCCGAAGAAGTTGCTGCCGCCAGTCATCCCAACATTCGGCTTTTTCAGGTTGAAAACAATGCTTCGCCTTTACCGGCCGACGATACAGCCCCGGCACAGTGGGCCGTATGCTCTCCCGAAACCGTTGCGGCTTTTTCGGCGGTGGGCTACCATTTTGGGAAGAAAATCCATCTCGAAACGGGTGTTCCCATTGGTTTAATCAGTTCCAACTGGGGAGGAACCATTATTGAAACCTGGATCAGTGGTGAAACGGCCGCTGGCGATGACTTCATGGCATCCTGGCTTGAAAAACTGAAGGGACTCGATATCGAAGCCATGGCCCGTGAACAGAAAGCCATTTATGAAACATACAAGGCAAAACTGAACGAAGTGAACAGTCCTTCTTTTAGTCATCCTTTTCTTTCGGCCGATTTCAACGATCGTGACTGGAAAAGCTACGAACAACCCATGGTATGGGAACATTGGCCCGAGTTTCAAACCTTCGACGGCATCATGTGGTACCGCAAATCCTTTGAGCTTCCCGTAGGCTTCAATCTGAACAAGGCCACCTTATCGCTGGCACGTATCGACGATACCGACATTACCTGGCTGAATGGCCGGCGCGTGGGCGATACCTACAATCAGTACAATGAATTACGCAGCTATAAAATTCCGGGTGGAGTCCTTAAAGTGGGAAGCAATCAGTTGCTTGTAAGGGTGGAAGATTACTCAGGTGGTGGAGGTTTTCATGGTAAAGCCGATGAGATGTACCTTAGCGACGGAGTGCTCACTGTTCCACTGTCGGGCGAATGGAAGCTACATGCCGATGAAACACCTACACCGCGAAGTCTGAATGCTCCGGGCAGCATGGTGCTTATGCCCAATCAGTTTCCAACGCTTTTGTACAATGGTATGATACATCCTTTACTTAAACATGCGATAAAGGGAGCCATCTGGTACCAGGGAGAATCGAATGCCGATGCGCTGTATCAGGCCAAGCGTTATGAAGAGCAGATGCGTTTGCTGATTGCCGACTGGCGTAAACAATGGAACAACGACAAGCTTTCGTTTTACATGGTTCAACTGGCCAATTTCAGAGCCGAAAGCGAAGTGCCTCAAAATGACATCTGGCCTGTTGTGCGTGAAGCTCAGACCCGCGTGGCGACCGATCCGATGGTCGAAATGGCCTGTATTATCGACATTGGCGAAGCCGGCGACATTCATCCCCGAAACAAATACGATGTGGGGCAACGCCTGGCGCTCGATGCACTGAAACTCGACTACGGTTTCGACCTGGTGAACAATGGTCCCCGTTTCAGCAAGGTGAAAATGAAGGGCAAAAGTGCGGTGATTACCTTCGATACGCAGGGCAGCGACTTGCAGGTACGAAATAAATACGGTTACATCAATGGTTTTGCTGTGGCAGGGAACGATCAGAAATTTGTCTTTGCCAAAGCCCGCCTGATCAATGATACACAGGTTGAGGTATATAGCGACAGCGACATTGATATCGTGGCCGTTCGCTTCCTTTGGGCCGATAATCCGGGCAAGGTCAACCTTTACAATGCGCATGGGCTTCCGGCCGAACCATTTCGCACCGATCAGTGGTAACATTTATTTTAATCAACAATAGCTAATAAAAAAAAAAGATCTTATGAAGAAGTGGATGATGACCCTGCTGGCAGCAGGTCTCTTAATCAGTGCACAGGCACAAAAAGCACCCGAGTTGGCACAAACTCCGCCCATGGGCTGGAACAGCTGGAACATTTATGCCTGTGATATTACTGAAGATCTGGTAAAAGAAGTGGCACGTGCCATGGTCGATCGCGGATTGAAAGATGCCGGATACGAATATGTGGTAATCGACGATTGCTGGCATGGCGAGCGCGACAGCCTGGGCTTTATAACTTCCGATCCTGAAAAATTTCCTTCAGGAATCAAGGCACTCGCCGACTATGTGCATTCCCTGGGCCTGAAATTTGGCATCTATTCCGATGCCGGCTGGGAAACCTGTGGTGGTCGGCCCGGAAGCCGTGGCTATGAATTTCAGGATGCCATGAAATATGCCGAATGGGGCGTCGACTATCTGAAATACGACTGGTGCAACACCGAAGGACTGGCAGCCGAGGGGGCTTACCTTACCATGCGTGATGCACTGGCTGCTGCCGGCAGGCCAATTCTTTTCAGCATTTGTGAATGGGGCGACAACAAACCCTGGCTATGGGCCAAAGATGTTGGACACATGTGGCGTACTACCGGCGATATTTTCGATGATTTTTACGGCGAACTCGATCATGGGACCTGGTCGTCGTGGGGCATACTGAACATCCTCGACATGCAGGACGGTCTCAGGGAATATGCCGGCCCGGGGCACTGGAACGACCCCGACATGATGGAAGTGGGAAATGCCATGAGCGTTAATGAAGACCGTGCCCATTTTTCAATGTGGTGTATGATTACCGCGCCGCTGATTGCCGGTACCGATATTCAAAATGCTACCAACGAAACCATCGAAATTCTGACCAACGACGAAGCAATCGCCATCAATCAGGACAAACTGGGCATTCAGGGTTTCAGGCATTCAAAGGCCGACAGCCTCGAGGTGTGGTACAAACCACTCGAAAACGGCGATTGGGCTGTTTGTTTTCTGAATCGCGATGCTGTGGATAAAACCATTGATTATAAGTGGAGTGAAATGGAAATTGTAGATGATTTTGCCCAACGTTCAGCCAGTTTTTCTTCCACCGTTTACAAAATCAGGGATGTGTGGGCACACGAAAACAAAGGAGAAACATCCAAATCTTTTAAAGCAGTCGTACCATCACACGATGTAATTATGTTGCGCCTGATAAAAAAATAGAGATTTTTGAAATCTGAGCGAAGAGGGATGATTATCTTCGTTCAGATTTGCTTATATTTCTTACTGAACTTAAAATCTATAAACCAATCCAATAGAATAAGCAGGGCCTGGTTCTTTTTAATGTAAAAGGTGAGTGCCTTGATTTAGTTTGGAAAATAAAATGAACGAATGAAAAATAACTTAATCCTTTCACTCCTGGTGATGCTGCTTTTGGCTCACCTGTCGGGCAGCGCCCAGAACTTTCACTTTAATTCGCTGGGCTATCTTCCCGAAGCTGTGAAAACAGCCGGTGTTTCATTTCCTGCTGCAACTTTTGAGTTAGTCGACGCGAAGTCGCAAACGGTGGTTTTTGAAGGGCAATTTAAAGGTCCTCAACACCAGGATGACGTAAAAACAGACCTGTGGCTGGCCGATTTATCGGCTTTCAAGACGCCTGGAAACTATCAGTTGCGTGTTGATAAAAAGCTGCTTTCACCGGCATTCAGCATTGCTTCGGATGTCTATGAGCCAGCCTTGAAAACATCGATGCGGGCCTTTTATCTCTGGCGTTGCGGAACAGCCGTAGAAGGCGAACACAATGGCATCACCTACCGTCACGAAGTTTGTCATACCAACGATGGTTACCTCGATTACCTGGGTGACAAAGGAAAAATAAAAGACGGAACAGGTGGCTGGCACGATGCCGGCGATCATGGTAAATATGTGGTGAATGCAGGAGCAACCGTGGGCGTACTGTTCATGGCCTGGGATCATTTTAACAGGCAACTGAACGATTTCGATTTCGAATTGCCGGAAACAGCAGCGGGCTATCCTTCTTTTTTAAAAGAATTGAAATGGGAAACCGACTGGTTGCTTAAAATGACTTATCCCGACGGGTCGGGCAGGGTGTCACACAAACTGACACGCACCAACTTTTCTGGCTTCATTATGCCCGAAGACGATGAAGCACCCCGTTATTTCACCGAATGGAGTTCAGCAGCTACCGGCTCGTTTGTTGCCATGATGGCTCAGGCAGCCCGCTATTTCAAACCTTACGATGCCGATTATGCAAAGCGTTGCCTCGATGCCGCCATGCTTAGCTACAAGTACCTGAAGGAACATTCGGAATACCAGCGCTTCGAACAGGGCGATTTCAAAACCGGCGGCTATCAGAGTCACGATGCCGACGATCGTTTGTGGGCAGCGGCCGAATTGTGGGAAACCACAGGCGAACAAGGCTATCTCGATGAGCTGGAAGAACAAATGCGCGGAATGAAGAACCTGGTGGATGAAAACTGGGACTGGGGCGATTTGAGCAACCTGGGTGTTTTTACCTACCTGCTTAGTGAGCGGGAAGGCCGCGATAGTGAACTGGTCGAAAAAGCAAGCTCGGCTGCCATCGAAATTGCCAATACCATCGTTCAACAAGGTGAAGAGGATCTCTTTAGCCGTCCGCTGGGAAACCGCTACTACTGGGGCTGCAACGGAACGGTTGCCCGTCAGGTAATGAACCTGCAGGTGGCCAACAAACTTCAAGCCGACGAAAAATACCTGGCTACTGCCCTCAATGCCCTACATCATCTTTTCGGAAACAATGTGTATGGTCGTTCCTTTGTAACGGGGCTGGGACATCAGCCGCCCATGCATCCGCACGATCGCCGTTCGGGAGCCGATAACATTGAAGCTCCGTGGCCCGGTTATCTTGTTGGAGGAGGTCAAAGTGCCACCGACTGGACCGATGTGGAAGCCAGTTATACCACCAACGAAGTAGCCATAAACTGGCAGGCCGCCCTGGTATATGCCCTGGCCGGTTTTGTAGAATAAACAGCAACAACTAACAACAAGATAAAATGAGAAAATTTAAAACCTTCTTTTCAACCATCTTACTGGGCTGCGCGACAAGCTTTGCAGGCGCCCAGATCCAGCAGATGGGAACACTGAACGAACCGGTCGACATCAGTGGTGATTTTTCGAGTTTTGCCAATACTTATTACCTGGCCAACGAACTCAAACAATTCGATCCGGCCAGTGCTTCGGGAACAGTAGAATACAAGCGTTACGAATATGTAACCCGCCAGGCTTTTAACAACATGCTGGCTGTGCTCAATCCGGTGGAGGCCAACGAATTTCCGGGCATCGAATACGAGGCAAGTCCCAATTTGCCCATCGACATCGACTTTGTGTCGCCACGCACTGTACGTGTGCGCATGAACAGCGGTCCCGACTTCAGTAGCGACGAAGCATCACTTATGCTGGTCAATGGTACTGCACCCTCCGATGCTTCGTGGGCTTATTCGAAGGTCGATGGCGGACATCAATATGCTTCGGCTTACGGAAGTATTACCCTGCTCGAAAATCCATGGAAAATTATATTGAAAGATGCCGAAGGAAAAGTACTGACGAGCACCAATCATAATAGCGACAACTCGGGGAAAACCTATACCCCGGTGATGCCTTTTGGCTATGTGCGCCGTGCAGCCGATTATTCACGCAGTTTTTCGGCCAGTATGGAACTTAAGCCGGGCGAGAAAATCTTCGGACTGGGCGAGTCGTATACCAATTTCGACAAAAGGGGAACCAGGGTCGTGGTGTTTACCGACGATGCCAACGGTATTCAGAACGAAAGCATGTACAAGCCCATCCCGTTTTACATGAGCAGCAACGGCTACGGGGTCTTCATGCACACTTCAACACCCATTACCTGCGACTTTGGAAAGTATTACAGCAATGTACAGCAGCTGATGATCGGCGACGAAACCCTCGATCTGTTTTTCTTTTTGGGCGATCCGAAAGAGGTGCTCGACGAGTACACCGACCTGACCGGCAAGGCAGCCATGCCTCCGCTTTGGTCCTTTGGTTTCTGGATGAGCCGCATCACCTATTTCTCGGAAGATGACGGGCGCAACGTGGCACAGAAACTGCGCGATAACAAAATTCCTACCGACGTGATTCACTTCGACACCGGCTGGTTCGAGACCGACTGGCGCTGTGATTACAAATTTTCGGAAACGCGTTTTAACGACCCGGCCCAAATGATCACCGACCTGAAGAGCGATGGCTTTGAGACCTGCCTGTGGCAGTTGCCCTACTTCGTGCCCAAAAACAAACTCTTCGACGAAATCGTTGAAAAAGGCCTGTATGTTAAAAATGCCAAGGGCAACATTCCTTATGAAGATGTTGTACTCGATTTTTCGAATCCCAAGACGGTTGAATGGTATCAGGAAAAAATTGCCGGTCTGCTGAAGCTGGGCGTTGGTGCCATCAAGGTTGACTTTGGAGAGGCTGCTCCTTTCAGTGGTATTTATGCCAACGGACGTACCGGCTTTTACGAGCACAACTTATTTCCCTTGCGTTACAACAAAGCCGTTTCTGATATTACCCAGGAGGTAAACGGTGAGCGCATCATCTGGGCCCGCAGTACCTGGGCCGGAAGTCAGCGTTATCCGCTGCACTGGGGAGGCGATCCGGCCAATACCAACAGCGCCATGGCCGCCTCGTTGCGTGGTGGCTTGTCGATGGGGCTTTCGGGCTTTACTTTCTGGAGTCACGACATTGGCGGCTTTGTGCAAGCCTGTCCTGAGGAACTTTATGCCCGCTGGACACCTTTTGGCATGCTCAGCTCTCATACCCGCAGTCATGGTGCACCGCCCACCGAACCCTGGGAATACAGCAGGACTTTTCTTGACGGTTTCCGCGAGGCAACTAATCTGCGCTACGAACTGATGCCTTACATTTATGCTCAGGCCAAACATTCGAGCGAAAACGGACTGCCCATGATGCGGGCGCTCTTTGTTGAGTATCCCGACGATCCGGGAGCCTGGCTCATCGACGACGCCTACCTTTTTGGATCTGACATCCTCGTGGCTCCGCTCTTCGACGAAGTGAGCTCGCGCGACGTTTACCTGCCGGGCAAAGGCCGCTGGATCGATTACCAGACCGGCAAAAGCTATACAGCCGGATGGAATCACATCGAAGCCGGCGACATTCCTATTGTGATGCTGGTACGCGAAGGAGCCGTCATTCCGCACATCGGACTGGCCCAGTCGACCAAATTTATGGACTGGAGCAAGCTCGAACTGAAAAGCTTTGGTGCCAATGCCAGCGGACTGTTGTGTCTGCCATCGGACAATCAACTGCAACAGGTTGAGGTAAAAAATGGCCAGATTGTGAGCAATCCGCTCGAAGGAAAAAGCAAATTAAAGCTGCTTAAATAAACCCAATCCATTAATAAATCTTTTAGAGGATGCTGCTACGGTGGCATCCTCTTTTTGTTGTAACGCAGGAATCAGGAATCAAGACGCAAGACACAGACACAAGACATCAGGAACTTAGAATTTAATGCCGTCAGGCATGATTCATACTGTAACCTGCGATTTTAATCGCAGGAAAACAGCTGACATGGAAAAGAATGCCGTAGGCATGGTGCATGTAAACGAAAATGAGCAGAGCAAAGCATCGTTAACGCTAATATGCAGAAACGGCCAGGATCAAACCATAATAAAAACGATAGAACACACTAGGAAACGGAAGCTGGTTGCTGGTTGCTGGAGTGGACTGCCAACTTGTTTCGCCACGGCTTACTCAGGCACTCAAAAAAACCACAATAGAAACAATAGAACACACTAGGAAACGGAAGCTGGTTGCTGGAGTGGACTGCCAACTTGTTTCGCCACGGCTTACTCAGGCACTCAGGCACTCAAAAAAACCACAATAGAAACAATAGAACACAATAGAGGAAAGCTTGAAGGAGAATTTCCATCAGGCGTATAGACATTCACGGCGTCACTCAAAGCGACACCGTGAGTGGGAGTGATTAACTTATCGCAATGGTTTTCTTATTTAATCAGCCAAAATCGTAGCAAGGTCTTTATCCTAATTGACCAATGACTTCATGACTTTTCCACTTACGGCATATTTTTCAAAAACCTTATTCCTGTATTTTAAACCTTAGTAGCCAGTTTAACAAGCATTTTACCAAACCTTATTAACCTTATCAAAGGGAATACCTGCAAAATCTAAATGCTTACTTAGGCACTCAAAAAATAACCACAATAGAAACAATAGAACACAATAGGAAAGAGCTCAGTAGGTATTACTTAATTAGGAGAATAAGGAATAGAAATAAGAATTTTTCTGAGCAGAATAGTTTATAGAAAAGACTTAGGGGAAGAATCTATAAATATCTTTTCGGTGCAATACCCTTTCAGATGTCACAGTATCATTGGTATAGCTTATTCCGAGTCGATAGGAGCCAAAGCGGATGTGGTATTAATTTTTATAACCCTTAAGTTTCTTTATATCTGGGATTTCATGGAGGCTTTTGTATTTTTTCATACTTACAAAGACCAAAATTTCAATTTGCTTTCGGGTATCATTAGGTAGCTTACTTAGCTCATGTAGAAATTTTTTATTGAAAAAAAGGTTCAAACCTATTTCTTTTTAAGTTGCTTATAATACACTTCTGCATCTTTGAGTGAAATACGATCTATTTCATCATTTTCGTTTATTAATTGTCCAAGTGCATAGTCTTCGAGAACCTGTTCAATTTTGTTGAAAGTGTCGATATCTACCTGAACAGCTACAGGGCGATTTTTTCGTCGGTGAGGTATTTCTTTTTTATTGTCAGCATTCCAAATGATTTTACTGATGCAAGTTACAATTATTTTTGAAATCAGACAGATGCAATAACGTTAAGCGGATCACTAGATTATGCTTCACGGCGTTGCCAAGAGCGACACCATGAGTGGGAGTGATTAACTTATCGCAATGGTTTTCTTATTTAATCAGCCAAAATCGTAGCAAGGCCTTTATCTTTATTGACCAATGACTTTTCCACTTACGGCATATTTTTCAAAAACCTTATTCCTGTATTTTAAACCTTAGTAGCCAGCTTAACAAGCGTTTTACCAAACCTTATTAACCTTATCAAAGGGAACACCTACAAAATCTAAATGCTTACTCAGGCACTCAAAAAAAAACCACAATAGAAACAATAGAACACACTAGGAAACGGTTGCTGGTTGCTGGTTGCTGCGGA
>NZ_JBNPXV010000017.1:24756-89764 GCF_050433125.1 Roseimarinus sediminis
TGCGGATAGTGGACTGCCAACTTGTTTCGCCACGGCTTACTCAGGCACTTAGGAACTTAGGCACTCAGGCACTCAAAAAAAAACACACTAGGAAACGGTTGCTGGTTGCTGGTTGCTGCGGATAGTGGACTGCCAACTTGTTTCGCCACGGCTTACTCAGGCACTTAGGAACTTAGGCACTCAGGCACTCAAAAAAAAACACACTAGGAAACGAATGCTGGTTGCTCGTTGCTGGATGCCTGCCCCGTGAAACCCGACCTTAGGAGAATATTTCAAGGGGCCAGGATGCTCGTTGCTACGGCAATACGAGCAAAATTACTATGCTGGTTCTTCGCGCTTTGGAAAACAGTTTGCTAAGCGTTTATTTCCCAAAATTACGGTTCCTGGAAGCTGAAAGAAGAAGAATTTGAGGAATAGAAAAATGTAAGCAGCAGCAATTGCTCAAAAGCTGAACTCAACGCTTGTTGAAGCCTGAAAAACGTTTTTTAGGCTTCTCGAAACGTGTTGAGACCTGAAAAAATTATTTCAGGCTTCAACACGCGCAGAGAAATGCTCAGAAATCTTTTTTTCAGCATTCAACACGTAAAAAGTTACCTGAAAAAGTTTTTTCAGGTAACTTTTTGTGTGTTGAGACCAGAAAAACGTTTTTACAGTTCCGACAAAAAAAAAAGTTGCACTTTAAAACTTTTTCAGGCTTCTCGCGATGTTGTAAATGCGAAAAAGAACTCTTTTGGGCAACTTTTTTAATGTTGGTCCCGATGAACCGTCGAAAACACACCGCGAAGTGTGTTGAGTGGCTTTTAAAGCGATGAATGGAAGATTGAAGGAAAGAGATGGATGATTGACGATTAACGATTGACGATTAACGATTAACGAAAGCATTTCCCTTTTTTCATAGGCAGTACCATTTTCAGATGGAAGATTAAAAGAGTCAATGAGTCATTGAGGAAAAGGAAAAAGGAAAATTAAAAAAAATCATTGGTCAATGAGTCATTTCTGCTGATTCGTGCCGTGTTGGGAGGCGTGAATTGAAAATCAACGGAGCGAAGCGGAGTTAACTCCGACTCGCGCAATTTTAATGTACACAGTCATGACAGATTCCAATAATGATTAATTGAAAACCCGTTCGAACCACCTGGCCCTTTGCTCTTTGTGTTACGCTCTCCACCCTCCGCAAATATCCAAAGCGGCAGCGCCGCGATAATGTTTATAGTTAATAATACGACACAAGAAGAGAGGTGCAGCGCACCGGGAATTAAACAGGGAAAGTAATTTTTCAAGATTCCAATAATGATTAATTGAAACCCCATTCGAACCGCTTTGCCCTTTTCTCCCTGCTCCTTTTCTCCCTGCTCCTTTCTCCCTGCCCTGCCATTCACACCTCAAAAAGCACCATTCACTCAATAAATCAGCCCATTCACTCAAAATATTTTTATTGATGTTAAATGTTTGCTTACTTCGTAAGGACGAAGAACGTTTTGTGCGAAGGGAAAATGAATTAAGTCGAGGTGGATGAAGGCGGTAAATAGTAAATAATATAAAACCCAGCCAATGGAATATATTCCCACTAAGCAAAGAGATAGGCTGTGTATGTTTACATGGGAACTTACAACAGCGTTTATGCAATCCTAATAAACTCAACTATGAAACAATTTCTTAATTTTGGATTTAGAGCAAATATCGAAACATTTACATTTAGAGGTAAAAGAGTTTTTATTTATAATGACCATCGAACAATTTTAAATGCTATTTTCTTTGCTTTGAAGAATGGATTTATCAAGCAAATTCCTAATGTATTTTATTTCGACTATCACGATGATGCATGTAATCCTAAGCCTAGTTTGATTTTAAAGGCACAAGATTTTAATATAAAAAAATGCACAGAAGAGGATTTTAACTCAATTGTTGAATTTGAAATGGGGATTATGGATGATGATTGGGTTAAAACAGGTATGGAATTTAATCTAATTAACAATTCAGTTTCGATTGGAACTGAAAAGTACAATACTTCACATGAGATTTATATTGACAACAAGGGCATTAACCATGACGTAATTTGTATTTCACATTTAAGTAGTGCTTTATCTTCAAGAGGAGAATTAGGTGATTCAATTATAAAAGAACCATATTTTAAACGAGTTAGAGAATTGTTTGACTACAATAATGGTCATTTGAATCATTTTGGTGAAAATACTGCCCCATTTGTATTAGATTTTGATTTGGATTGTTTTGCAGCTGAATTCCGAAGTAAACTTATGGCATGGCCAGAAAAAATGTTTATAGAAGAATTAAAAGATAAAACTGGATTTCACCTTGATATTACTCCTTTAGATTTCATCGATAAACTAATTGACAGATGTGAGTTTATAACAATTTGTTTGGAGCCTGGTTGTTGTGGAGGCTATGGTGAGTCTTTTAAAGTATTAAGCTATTTGGACAAGTATATTTTTGAAGGAATTTTAAAAACAAGTACAGCGCATAATATTTTATACATTTAACTGTGGGTTCATTGGTAAAATTAAGTTTATCAGCCCGCTTCAAGCTTAAATGTCCGGATTTGAAACTGCCACTTTAACCTCAGCTAAACACAAGATCTACCGTAACCTATTTTAAAAACAACGAATTTAACATGAAAAAATATTTGACAATAATAGTCTTACTGACCCTTATAACAAATCTAGGATTAAGTCAGATAAGAATTAAGATGCAACAAGAGAACGGAGTTTATTCGACTTTTTGTTTTGTTAATGATTTAAAACTGAAATTTATTTTTGACACAGGCGCTAGCAACGTTTCAATCTCTTTAACAGAAGCACTATTCATGCTCAAAAATGAATATTTAAGCGAGAGTGATTTATATGGTTCAACGTATACACAACTTGCTAACGGAGAAATTGTAGAAAATACTGTAATCAAATTTAAAGAGTTAAAAATTGACCAATTGGTTCTTGACGATGTAGAAGCTATTGTTGTTCATGAATTATTCGCACCCTTGCTATTAGGTCAAACAGTAATTAATCGATTGGGAAAAATTCAAATTAACGGAGATGAAATGTTAATCATGGATGCGGATTCATCATTATTCGTCAATTCGAATAAAAAAGCTAGAGAGCTAATAAATGAAGCAAAAGTTTTTTTAGGAGCTGAATTATTTACGGTGGCAGCTTCAACTTTCAAAGAGGCTTATGATTTATCTCCTGATGAATTTTCATGTTATGAGTTAGAATTGTTTGGAAATTCGTATTGGGAAAATGGTTTTAGAGGACATGCAATTGAATATTATAAAAAAGCAATAAATTGCGCAGAAGACAAACATTCTTTATGTGAATTATATGGCTCAATTGGTTACTATTATCATATGTGGGAGAAAGATTTGACAAATGCAATTATTAATCTTGAAAAATCTTTATTTTATGCACAAACCGATTGGGAATTGGCAGAAAGCTATCTAAGGCTAGCAAATGCATTTAAGGACACTAGTGTCGATTCTAAAACAATTAAATACTATGAAAAATGTTTAATACATATGCTAAAAGCAAGGAATCTTACTGAAGAAGATGTTATGGAAGGAAAGGCTACTGATGTAAGATTCCAAGGTATATATTCAACTCTTGCTGACATTTGGAAAGAAATTGGAGTAATGAAAACATCAAATGATTACTTAATCAAAGCAGCAGCTTGTGGTAGTCTTTTTGCTATTGAAGAATGTAATAAACTTGGACTAAACTATAAAGAGTAAGATAAAATCTAATGTGCATATAGAAACAAGCTCTTCGGAATATGCCGAATGATGGCAAACGGCTGGTGAGGATTTACCTGGGGGTGATTTTCGCTTCGCTACAATTACAATCCGCGCCTTGCTAGCTCTGGTTCTGTTATCCCGGTATTCAATATTTTCCTTATTTTCAGGCTGTGTTAAAGAATAGGATGCTAAATACTTCGCCAGGAAGCGCGGATTTCAATCTCAACGCAGCGGAGCAAAAACAGCACGGGCACTTTGAACTTACAATGTGCCAATCCGGCAACGCGGGTTCAACGATCAAGACGCATGAAAAGGGGTATTGCCATCGTTTTTTTATGCATTGATGCATTCAGCCATTGAAAAACCTTATTCCTGTATTTTAAACCTTAGTAGACAATACAGTAAGCGTATTTACCAAACCTTATTAACATTGTCAGAGGGAAGGGCTGCAAATTATTAAACTGTAAATCCTATGAGTACATTAATATCCAAATAAGGTAAATAAGCTTGAATCTAACCCCTGCTGTTAGGGATCTTTACAGCTACTGGTGGCGATTTAAATCGGGGAGTGATCCCGCAATTCAATATATTCCTTATTGTCAGGCTATGTTAAAGAATAGGATAATAAATATTTAGCCGGGAAGCGCGGATGGCCATTGCAGCACAGCGGAGCAACATGCGCACTGGCACTTTGAACTTACCTGGTACAATTCTGGAAGAGCGAAGTTGAGTTGAAAGATATTGAAATAAAAAGACTAAAGAATTTATGTTGGTTCAAGAAATTAATTGGAAAAAAATAAAGGCAGCGCATAATCGACAGCCACGCCAGTAATGAACTGACGGGAAGAACCCGGGAAAGCGTATAATTAAAAAGTAAAGCAAATGGCTAAGAATAAAATAATTGAAGTTCAGCATGTAGTTATTGCCCTTACTGATTTTAAAGGACAAGATTATATCTGCATTACCGATATGGCAAAAGCCAAAACTGATGAAAGCAGGGCTGCCGACGTAATAAAAATTGGATTAGAACCCGCACGACACTTGAGTTCTTAGGCACTTGGGAGAAAATTTATAATCCCGATTTTAAAGTGGTCGAATTTGACCACTTTAAAACTCAAGCAGGACTTCCATCATTTGTCTTAAGCCCTACCCAATGGGTTGAAAGAACCAATGCAATTGGTATTTTTTCCAAAGCAGGACGATATGGTGGAACTTATGCCCATAAGGATATTGCCTTTGAATTTGGTTCGGCCATAAGTGCTGCATTTAAACTCTATCTTATCAAGGAATTTCAACGGCTTAAGGAAATTGAAAATAAAGAATTAGGTTGGAACGTAAGCCGTATTTTGTCGAAGATTAATTACCGTATTCACACCGACGCCATAAAAGAAAATTTAATTCCCGAAAAACTTTCGCCTGCTAAAATTCAACAAGTTTATGCTTCGGAAGCTGATGTGTTGAATGTTGCATTATTTAACTGTACTGCGTTGGAATGGCGAAGCGATAACCCCGAAAAAGAAGGAAATATGCGTGATTATGCCACAATTGACCAATTGGTTGTGCTGGCAAATTTGGAAAGCATGAATGCCCTATTTGTTCGTCAGCAAATTTCCCAATCGCAACGTCTTATTTTACTTAACGAACAGGCAATCCAACAAATGAAAAGTATTTTATCCGTACCTGGATTTAAAAAATTACACTAATATGATTCTTAATATTTTCAAGATTCATTGTAAGCATCCGGTAAACCCGCGGCTGCTGCGGATTTACCTGGGGGTGATTTTCGCTTCGCTACAATTGCAATCCGCGCCTTACTTGCTCTGGATCTGTGATCCCGCAATTCAATATATTCCTTATTTTCAGGCTATGTTAAAGAATAGGATAATACATACTTAGCCAGGAAGCGCGAATGGCTATCGCAGCGCAGCGGTGCAAAATGCGCACTGGCGCTTTGAACTTACCTGGTACAAATCTGGAAGAGCGAAGTGTACATCCTTCGGACAGGAACGCACTCCGAAATCCGCCCCGACAACATGTGCCAACCGTTGCCTAAGAGACATCCTGCAAACAATTTAGCATTCTTGATTTGATTTCGTATTTTTGAATTATGGATAAGCAATTGCAAAAACAAGCGATATATCAAAAACTCGTTGATACGATTGGAACTACAATAGAAAGCGCTCGACTAAGAGCAATTCAAGCCGTAAATAATGAGTTACTTAAAGCGAACTGGGAGATTGGTAAATATATTGTAGAATATGAACAGCATGGAAATGAAAAAGCGGAATATGGAAGCGCCCTGTTGACCAACTTATCAAAAGACCTTAAAGCTCGATTTGGCAAGGGATTTAGCAAGAGTAATATTTACCTGATGAGACAATTTTATCTCAAATATCAGATTTTCCAGTCAGTGACTGGAAAATTGACATGGACTCATTACGCTGAATTATTAGCAGTTTCCGATGATAATGCAAGAGGATTTTATGAGAAACAAGCAATAAATGAAAAGTGGAGTGTTCGAGAGCTTAAAAGGCAGATTAATTCATCACTATTTGAAAGATTGGCATTGAGCAAAGACAAAGATGGAGTTCTTAAATTGGCTGTACAGGGACAAATCATAGCGGACCCGAAAGACATCGTAAAAGACCCATATGTGCTTGAATTTTTACAAATCCCTGAAGAACACCGAATGACAGAAAGTAAATTAGAACAGAAGATTATCGATAATCTGCAAACTTTTTTACTTGAGTTAGGTAAAGGATTCTCCTTTGTAGGCAGACAATATCGGATAACCCTCGACAATGACCATTTTTATGTTGATTTAGTCTTTTATCACCGGATTTTAAAATGTTTTGTGCTGATTGACCTCAAAACAAAACACGTTAAACATCAGGATATTGGACAAATGAACATGTATTTGAATTATTTTAAAGCAGAGGAAAATACAGAGGGTGATAATCCACCGATTGGAATTGTTCTTGTTGCTGATAAAAATGACATATTGGTGGAATATGCGATAGGTGGAATTTCAAATACCATATTCGTTTCAAAATATCAATTGTATTTACCAGACAAAAAAGTATTAGAAGAGAAAGTAAAGGAAATGATTACGGAATAAAGCCCAGCTGGCAACACTTAGCTTTCAATTGAGCGTTGCTTGCATACGCTCTACATTGAAGCTCATGTTGAACTAAACAATGCTCCAATACGCACGAAAATAATAGTTTATCTTATAGTGTTTTCAATCGGTTTTTTATTGGGTCGATGAAGCGGATTTTGATGTTTTAGCAGACAACCGGATCTGCATTCCCCAGCTCTTCGGAATATGCAGAATGATTGCAAACGGCTGCTGCGGTTTCACCTGGGGGTGATTTTCGCTTCGCTACAATTGCAATCCGCGCCTTACCTGCTCGCCCGCGATATATATCGGGGTGTGATCCCGGTATTCAATATTATCCTTATTTTCAGGCTGTGTTAAAGAATAGGATGAAAGACACTTAGCCAGGAAGCGCGGATTTCAATCTCAACGCAGCGGAGCAAAAACAGCACGGGCAGTTTGAACTTACAATGTGCCAATCCGGCAACGCGGGTTCAACGATCAAGACGCATGATAAGGGGTATTGCCATCGTTTTTTTATGCATTGATGCATTCAGCCATTAAAAAACCTTATTCCTGTATTTTAAACCTTAGTAGACAATACAGTAAGCGTATTTACCAAACCTTATTGACATTGTCAGAGGGAAGAGCTGCAAATTATTAAACTGTAAATCCTGTGAGTCATTAAAATACAAATAAGGTAAATAAGCTTGAATCATACCGGGGATGTTGTCGGCTACTAAGCTTGGCCCGGAAAATAAGGTTAAATTATTCGTTTAAAGCAATGTTGTCTCTGATGCATAGGATTTTTGCAAGTATTGATGGCCATTTAGCCAGGGATGAAGCCCGAAATATCCACCAGCCTGCGATCTGCCCCTTCAGTCCAATCCATGTTTTGATTCTTCCTTTTTCCCGACTGAAATTTCCATTCACTCGACTACCATTTTAATTAAGCGGTTAAATTGTTCGCGGTTGGCATTCAGCAATGCTTGTCGCAGGGCACTCAGCCAGCGTCCTACCTGTTCCGATTCTTCAGGATCGATTTGGGTGATGATTCTTTTTATTCGTCCAATTTCGTACAATTCAAGCATTTTAAGTTCTTCGGCACTGGCCATCAGCTTGTGTCGGCTCTCCTTATCGAGTTGAATATCCGGTGCTTTTGCTTCGTATACCTGGAATGTTTTATTTTCTCCACTGGCACTTTCTGCATCCAGTTGAACACAGAAAGTAGTTCCTTTTCCAAGGTCCGACGAGAACGAAATATGTCCTCCATGTGCTTCAATGGCCAGTTTGCAAAAGCTTAGTCCGATGCCTGTTGAATTGGAGCGCCCGGCGCTTCGGATCAGGTACTGACCAAATTTTTGAAATACCAGGTGCCGCTGATCGGCCGGAATGCCGGGCCCGTTGTCGGTAATGCATAATTTGAGCTGCTTATTGGCAAGGCTGGTTTGGATAAGCACCTTGCCTGAAACAGGGGTAAACTTAAGTGCATTCGACAGCAAATTGACCAATACCCGGTTAAGCATTTCGCGGTCGGCAGTAAGCCGGTAATCCTGTTTAATTTTGAAAACCATTTTGATGCCTTTCTCCTTAATCAGGTATTGCATTTGGTAAACGGCATTGTTTATCAGTTGGTTCAATGATATTGTTTCACGACTTAACTGGATGGTTGAGGTTTCGTAGCGTTGCACGTCGAGCAGGTTCTGAACCAGGTTCAGCATTTGGTTTCCGGCAAAAATGACCCGTTCATCGTTCGAGAAGTTCAGTATAATATTGAGCGGATTTTTCAGATCATGGATAATCATCTCGGTAAGATTGTCCTTCAGAGTAGTGAGCTCAATCAGTTGCTCATTGGCTGTTTTCAGTTTCTCTGCCTGGGTCTCGATCTCATTTTTTTGCATTACCAGCTGTGCCGTACGTTCTTCCACCGTTTTTTCCAGCTGGCGGTTGTGTCTTTCAAGTGTTAATGTTAGTTCTTCCACCTTCACATAGGCGGTTGAAAATTGTCGCGACAGGACCATCGATTGAGAAACGGCGAGGATGAACAAGCCAAAATGCATCATGAATGAAGTGTCGATTACCTTGTTGTAATAAAGAATGTCGTTGATCAGTATTAGAAAAAACAGCAGGTAACCCGAAAACAAGATGCCGGCATTTTCTTCTTTTTTTAATGCCGTTTTGAAGAGAACAATTAAAAGATAGATGGCGGTAAGCGCAATCAGTACCTGATAGAACAGCGGTGTATAAGTGAAAATAGCGGGCGGGGTTAGCAAAACAATAAGACAAAAAGCCGCACTCAGGGCATACACAATGTTCAGATAGGTTTTAGAAAAATAAGCAGGATAAAAACGGTAAAAAAAAGTAAGCATTAAGGGAAGAACCAGCTTGTACGACAGGTATTCGATGCGCAGTCCGAATGCCCAGCTGATGTTGGGAAAGAATTCAATCAGCAGTTTTTCACCGGTCGACATCAGCCGGAGGGCCATGAAAAAGCAAAGTGCGCTGAAAATAAGGGCCGAAATATCTTTTTGTCTGAAACTGAAGAGAATGAAATGATAAATGCTGAGCATGATCAGTATCCCAAGTAACAAGGCATTGAAAGTGACCTGTCGTTTTTTAAACTTCATGATGTCGTAAGTTTTACCAAACAGAATGCGGTCTTCGGCTCCTCCCTTGCGATGCGAAAAATTGGCGATTTGAATAAGCACCTCAATCTGTCCGTCGATGGGTGTGCATACTATTTCATTGCGCTGCCAGCTGGGCCGGGTTTCCTCTTTACTTTTACCAACCACCCCCGATCGTATCATGTTGTTGCCGTTGGTCCATAAATTATAGGCCGAATCGAATTCTTTTATTCGTAAAGCATATTGCGCGTTGTCGGGTGTTTTAATAATGAAACGATAGGTCGCAAAACCTGCACCGTTTATTTGATCTCCATTGATTAGCGTGCCATTCCAGATTCCGGGAATATCAACAAAGGTATCGGGGAGGGGTAGTGAGTCGCTTTTAAAATCGGCAGGAGAAAGAAGACGCTTCCAGTAAAAGGCAGCTTCTCCCTGAAGGGCAATGAGCTGGTGTTCGTCGATGCTGGCCGAACTGAGGTCGATAATGCCTTCCACCAGGTGATAGTCATCCAAAATCTCCATCCTTTTATTGTTGATCTCATAATAGAGAATGAAGGCAATGGAAAGGGAAAAAATAAGTAAAAAAAGGATGATGGCTTCTTTTCTATTCTTCATCGATTGTTTACAACTTGGTTTCGTTTTTAAAATTAAAGCATTTATCAATGTTTTAGTACCTTTGCACAAATTTAATTTAAAGATGGCAGAGAGCAATTTTGTTGATTATGTAAAGATATATTTCAAGTCGGGAAAAGGAGGTGCCGGATCGGCCCACATGCGGCGAGAAAAATACATTCCCAAAGGAGGACCTGATGGTGGCGACGGAGGAAGGGGAGGACATATTATCCTTAAAGGCAATGCACAAATGTGGACGCTCCTTCACCTAAAATACCGCAAACATATTTTTGCCGGTCACGGTGAATCGGGAGGAGGACAAACCAGTACCGGCGCCGATGGTGAAGATGTGGTACTCGAAGTACCGCTGGGAACCGTGGCCCGCGATGGTGAGACCAATGATTTTTTATTTGAAATCACCAACGATGGCGAAGAAAAAGTGCTCATGCAGGGAGGCCGGGGCGGCCAGGGAAACAACCACTTTAAATCGGCCACCAATCAGGCACCGCGTTATGCACAGCCTGGTGAAGACTTGCAGGAAGGCTGGAGAATTCTTGAATTGAAAGTACTGGCCGATGTAGGTTTGGTGGGCTTTCCCAGCTCGGGTAAGTCGACCCTTTTGTCGGTCGTTTCGGCTGCCAAACCAAAAATTGCCGATTATCCCTTTACCACGCTGGTTCCTAATTTGGGAATTGTTGGTCACCGCGAAAACCGCTCATTTGTAATGGCCGATATTCCCGGGATCATCGAAGGAGCCCATTTGGGCAAGGGCCTTGGTATTCGCTTTTTGCGTCACATCGAACGAAATTCGATGTTGCTGTTTATGGTGCCTGCCGACAGTAAGAACCATTTGGAAGAATACCAGATTCTGCTCAACGAACTCGAAGCGTACAACCCCGAGTTGCTCGATAAGGAGCGCTTGCTGGCCATCACCAAATCGGATCTGCTCGATGAAGAGCTGATGAACGAGATCAGTGACGAGCTGAAAAATATTCAGCATATTTTTATCTCGTCAATAACAGGACTCAATATTCAACGTTTAAAAGATAAAATCTGGCTAATGCTCAACAGTTAATATGTCATTATTCGAAAGTTTGAACCAATTTGATACCAATATTTTTATGGCGCTAAATGGCGCTCATTCGCCGTTTTTTGATCATTTTTTTGTGTTCTTTACCAGCAAGGAAGTTTGGTTTCCGCTCTATCTGCTGCTGGTTTGGCTCATCATCCGAAAATACAAAATGCAGGCCTTGTGGGTACTACTCGTCCTGATCATTGGGGTTGTAATCAGCGATCAGCTTTCGGGACTGATAAAAGATCTGGTTGGACGCATGCGGCCATCGCACGAGCTTTCGCTGGCGGGGCTGGTTCATGTTCCGGGCGAAAAAGGCGGATCGTTTGGTTTTTACTCGGGGCATGCAAGCAATTCAATGTTTCTGGCTGTGATTGTTGGTATGCTGGCAAAACGAAAGCGCATCTGGGCACTCATGCTGCTGTGGTCGCTGCTTACCTGTTATTCACGCATCTATGTTGGGGTGCATTATTTTTTCGATGTGCTGGTGGGGGCCATCATGGGCGCTTTACTGGGCTGGGGGCTTTACCGGCTGCTTGCTGTGTTCGACAGTCATTTTCAACGCAAACGCATTGCAATGGCAGGCCGTTGGAAAGCAAAGCAATATTATCCGCTGCAAATCGCACTTATTTTCATCACAAGCACTTTACTCATTGTTGCTTCCTTGTTGTAACTCTTTACTATGTCGGATCTCTACCATCAATATAATTTGCGTGCTGACGCAAGCAGGGAAAAAGAAGTTTTTTATAACCGGCGCTTAAGGCTTGTTTCGCTGCTCAGGTTACTGTTTTTTGTGGCCATGTTGGTTCTGCCCTTCTATCTGCTTCCTGTAATGTTCCTGGCCGGGATTATTCTTCCTCTGGTATTTCTGATTTTATTTCTTTTTAGCATCAAATATTATCAGCGTTTGCTGGCAAAACGTCAGTTGGAGCGTTTCAGAATTTTGATCAACGAACAGGAAATGAATGCCCTCGAACATCGTTTTGATGTGTTCGACGACGGAGCAGAAATGATCGATCCTCATCATTTTAATACTTACGACCTGGATGTTTTCGGTAAAGGATCACTGTTTCAATACATCGACCGTACAGTTACCCGCGCAGGGAAGAAGTGCCTGGGCGACATGTTACAGGAGCCCATGCTGAATGCTGATGACATTGTTGCACGGCAGAAGCTGATTGGGGAAATGGCCCGCTCACTCGACTGGCGACAGCATTTTTTGGCGCGTGGGATGATGTACGACGAAGAGGCACACGAAACCAGCTTGTTACAGGGCTTTCAAAACGAGCAATTTCATTTGAGAACCTTGCCCTTTGTTAGCATACTGCTGCTGGTTTTACCGCTTTTTTCGCTGGCCGGCCTGTTGTTTTGGATTTTTAAGGGAAGCAGCGCCTTGCTGGTGCTGGCCGGCCTGGTGCAGTTTGTACTTTGGTTGCTTGAACGAAAAAATATCCAAAACATTTATTCCCGTTTTGGAAAGCGGGTGAAACTGCTTCAAAAATACAGCGAGTTGCTTTCGCTGGTTGAAAGCTTTGATTGGCAGTCGGGTGAAGGCAGAAGAATGTATGAGTCGCTGAAAGAAAGTGGTTTGCCTTCGAATGAGTTCAGGCAACTGGTTAAAATTGTTTCGGCCTACGATAACCGGAATAATTTACTGATTGGGATTTTTCTGAATCTCTTTTTGATGTGGGATATACGCTATTCGTACCTATTGATACAATGGCATGAACGCAATAAGGAGAACTACGGAAAATGGAGTGCTACCCTGGCGCTGATTGATGCCCTGGTCAGTCTGGCGAATTTTGCCTGTAACCATCCTGATTTTGCCTGGCCTGAACCAGTCGCTGATTCTTTCGAAATAGTGAGCGCCCAAATGGGGCACCCGCTCATTCATCCTCAAAAGAGAATCAACAACGACTTTCATTTTTTACAGCAGAATAAGGTCATGATTATTACCGGGGCCAACATGGCGGGCAAAAGTACTTTTCTGCGTACCGTGGGTGTCAACATGTTGCTGGCCATGGCGGGGGCGCCGGTTTGTGCCGCTTCGATGCGCTTTAAGCCGCTTGTGGTCTTCTCCAATATGCGAACCACCGACTCACTCTTTGATGACGAATCGTACTTCTTTGCCGAACTAAAAAGAATCAAAACCTTTCTGGATGAACTCGAACAAGGACGTGAGCTGCTGATTATTCTGGATGAGATCCTGAAGGGAACCAATTCGGCCGATAAGCTTTCAGGCTCACAGCAGCTGGTACGCCGGTTAGTTCAGTATGATGCACATGTCATTATTGCCACCCACGATTTAAAGCTTACCGAAATCGAAAAAGAATTTCCTGAGAAAGTGTTGAACCGTTGCTTTGAAATCGAAATCAGGGACGATGAGATGCACTTCGATTACCAGCTTCGAAACGGAATTACCACGGTGATGAATGCCACTTTTCTGATGAAGAAAATGGGAATTATTGCATAAAATTAGAACGTTTCGAAGGATGCCATTAAGGTGACATTTCTTAAAAATTTGCTGAGTCTGAAAGAAACTGCAGTCTTGCTGTGGTTAACATTAAAATATTTATTGTATTTTATAGCCCCCGGTAAAAATCATTCGACGGGTTAGTTTTGTGTGCTTTAAGCATTCTGTTGTAAAACCATCAGCACGAATAATTATGTTATTATGGAATTGCATTGTCAGATTCTTTTTCTAACTGCATCAGAAAAGTGGGAGGTGCTCGCTGTAATTGTTGGCTTTCTTAGTTTAGCACTATCGATATATCTTTTTGTCTGGGGGCGAATCAATAAAGATAGAAAAAGGTTGAAAGCTCAGTTTTTGGAAGGAAAATGGATCGATGCTGAAGCATTGACTTATAAAATGTTGACGGGGAATACCCGAACGATGGAGGAGCATCAGGAGGTGAGATATCAACATAAAGTTGAAGAGGAGATCCTTTCATTACTCGAAATGCGGCCGTCAGACGATGAGGCCGATGGCCAGAAATTTCTATTGTTAATTGGTCCCTCCCTGGCAGGTAAAACCCATCTAAGCATAAAAATTATTAAAAAAATTGATAAGGAGTTTGGGAAGACGGTTGTTTTGGTGCCTCATAGCAGTGCTTTGACATCAAGCACAAAAGAAGAGCTCAGGTTCCCGGAACCTCCTTTTGATGCACAATGTAAGATCGTATTGCTCGACGATTTTCAGGAATTCTTTAAAACTGGTAAAGACATTGATCCCGGTTTTTTTTATCGTGTGGCAAAAGCTGGATGGTTTCTCTGGGCCAATTGCCTGAACCTTGATGAGGAGAAAGTGATTGATGAAAGAATGAGCAATAATGTTAATGAATATTTTAAAAGGTTATACATGGCGCAGGATCCGAAAGATCTTTTAAGCACTGAGGAAGGAGAGCGCCTGGCCACTCGACAAGGACGACGGTTGAATAAACATTTTAACGGACTGGTAGGTCACATCTATTGTGATCCGCTTGCGGTGAAAAGAAAATACGAGGCCTTGCATAAAAATGAAAAGGACATGCTGGACCGGATTAAGCAGGCTTATTTGTTGGGTGCATTTGACCCTCCTAACATTATGAGTACACATTTTATAAGAAGGATTTATCGAAAAGAAATACAGTCAACCAACTATAATAAATTGAATTTACTGCTTGCAAATCTTGAAAGCAAAGGTTTTTTAAAGCGTGGATTAACTTCGGATTATTATCATTTTGATGTAGTTTGGTTGAATGCAATCGTTTCACCCGATCTTGTGAACCATAAGGACTTTTATTCCTGGTGGAATGATAAAGAAGATGTACTGATAACCCGAAATGTTGTGCAGTACACCAACGATATGAGCAATGAAGGCGATTATGAAACCGTACTCCGTATCTATAATGAAATGCTTCAAAACCAGATAACTCCCAATAATTATACCTACAATGTTTTGATCAATAAGTCTCCAAATTACGAAATTGCACTTGACTGGCTTGAAAAAATGGGGCGCAGAAACATGAATGCTTATACTATTGGAGCCCTTATAAAACTGTCAAAAAACAGGAAACAAGCGCTTGAGTGGTTTTACCTGCTTAATCCAAAGCCTTTTTCGGGCAATGAAAGGAATGAGGATGAATTGTACACTTGGTATTATCGATGTGGCCTTGAAACTGCAAATGCCTTTGTGCTTTCCTCATTCATGTTAAAGCTCAAATACAAAGAAATGAAGCAACTTTTCGAAGATGCAGGAGAGAAAGCAAATCATGTTCGGGTTTTCAATGTGTTAATTCAGAATGCGCCGGATGCCGATGTGGCTATGAGCTGGTATGATAAACTGGGAAAAGAACTGGCCGATGTATCAACTTATCACCACCTAATGCTAAAGTTTACTGATTATTCATGTATGAAGTACTGGTTTAAGGAATGTGGCAGGAGTAGGGCAAATGTATACATTTATAATCGCTTAATACAGTGTTCGCCCGATTACACTGTTGCATTGAGATGGTATAAAAGACTGGGTTCTGAAAATGCCGATGCAGCCACTTTTTCCAGCCTGATGGAAAAAAATGGAAACTACGAAGAAATGAAGAACATCTGGCAGGAACAGCAGGTGGAAAAACGACTTCAAAAGCGGGTACTCGTAGGGGTGATTAATACGCTGATTAAATATGCCGGTAGCATGAGCGAAGCTGAAATCTGGTTTGACTGGCTCGGCGAAGAATATGCAGACATCTATACTTTTAACGAAATGATTGCGCTCTCGGTCGACTATAAAGAAGCCAAAAGATGGTTTCGCGAAGAGCTGGCCGATGCATACACTTATACCTTGCTCATGAAAAAAACAGATAACTACGACGAAAAGGTTTGTTTGTTTAATCAGTTTGGAGCAGAAAATGCCAATACCGTTATGTATAATATGTTAATTGCCAGTTCAAGAAATTATAAAGAAAGCTTAGACTGGTTTACCCGGTTGGGGGATGAAAAAGCAGATGTATACACCTATAATGCGTTGATATTTAAATCGCCCGATAATAAGGCAGCTGCAAGGTGGTTGAAAAAATTGTCAATTGATGAGATGGATGTAAAAGCAAAGAACCGTATGGTGCGTTTGTCTGAGATGTATGAGGAGAAGAAGAAATGGTATGAAACATTAAAAGCAGGAAGTAGATATACCTTGTCGTACAACGAAATGATTCACAGTTGCAGAAGTTATGATACAGCTTTACAGTTTTTTTCTGAGATGGTAGAATACAAGGTCGGAATTGATAATTATACCTATAATTATTTGATTGGTTTGTCTCCCAATCTTTCTGTTGCAGAAAAATGGTTATCTGAAATGGAAGCCAATCGATGTCTGATTGATGAATATACCTATGGATACCTTATGCAGGTTGCCAGCCGTTCTACGAATGTCGATGCATATCAGGTGGCCATTAGCCTGCATGATGAGATGCTTGAGAGAGGAATACGTTCCAATGTGCAATTATTTACTTTTCTGATTTCATTGGCGCCTGATTTCGAGCAGGCGATGAAATTGTTGAGAGTGATGGTTTCCTTTAAAGATAAAAAGGGCCATCGAATTATTCCCAATGAAAAGACAGTAAAGACGCTGTTTCAAAAAGCCATAAGCAAGGAAAATAATGAGGTACTTGATGCATGGTTGAATGAGCATGCCATATTCCTGGTCGATTAGGCGACTTTTGTAAGTCAGGTCGGTGATTCATTCTATAACAGCCACTTGATGTTAAAACCATAAGTTGCAGCATCTTTTTTTTTTGGTTTAAATAAGTCGCTTTTTTGGCTCTTTTTCATTGAGAAAACCATGTTTGCTTTGTTTAATGTACTCTTCCAAGCTTAATTTTATGAGCCTGGTCTTTTACACTTATAAATAGCGTAAAGTGCAGCATGTCAGTCGAAAGGCCTGTTGATAAAAGGATTCGGTACAAAATGCCGATTTCGTTATATTTGTGGAAATTTGGATGAAAAGTATGCAGGAACAAACCAATTACACCGAAGAGTCGATACAAACGCTCGAATGGCAGGAACACATACGTCGTCGTCCCGGAATGTATATCGGGAAGTTGGGCGATGGCTCGCAGGCCGACGATGGGATTTATGTTTTGCTGAAAGAAGTGATCGATAACTCCATCGATGAATTCATGATGGGGAATGGCAAAAAAATCAGTGTTGAGGTGTCCGACGAGGAGGTATCAATCAGGGATTATGGGCGTGGAATTCCGCTTGGAAAACTGGTTGATGTGGTTTCAAAAATGAATACCGGTGCCAAGTACGACTCGAAAGTATTTAAGAAGTCGGTGGGTTTAAACGGTGTAGGTATCAAAGCGGTAAATGCCCTTTCGTCGAATTTTACCATCCGCTCAATCAGGGAAGGCCAGGTAAAAGAGGTTGAATTCAGCGAGGGTCGCCCGGTAAGAGAGGAAAAAATTGAGCATGTTGAAGAAGAAAACGGCACGCATGTCATCTTTCGCCCCGATGTAAACATCTTTAAAAACTTCCATTACATACCCGATTATATTTCGGCCATGATGAAGAACTACACCTTCCTCAATGCCGGACTGGTGATCGAATTCAATGGAGAAAAGTATCATTCGAAACATGGTTTGCTCGATTTGCTGAACGAGAATATGGACAGCGAACCGCTTTACCCGGTAGTTCATCTTAAAGGTGAAGACATTGAGGTCGCATTGACCCATGGCAATCAGTACGGCGAAGATTATTATTCGTTTGTAAACGGACAGCATACCACCCAGGGAGGAACCCACCTGCAGGCTTTCAGGGAAGCCATCGTAAAAACCATCCGCGATTTTTATAAGAAAGATTTCGATGCTTCCGATATACGGGCTTCAATTATTGCAGCCATCAGCATTAAGGTAGAAGAACCTGTGTTTGAATCGCAGACCAAGACAAAACTCGGATCGAAGGACATTGGGCCCAACGGTCCCTCGGTACGGAATTTTGTGGTGAACTTTGTTCAGACCGAACTCGACAATTACCTGCACAAAAACCAGCCCGTGGCCGAAGTGCTTTTGCGTCGCATTCAGGAATCGGAAAGGGAGCGAAAGGCCATTTCAGGCATTAAGAAACTGGCCAAGCAAAGGGCCAAAAAAGTCAACCTGCACAACAAGAAATTACGCGATTGCCGGGTTCATTATAATTCGAAAGATGACCGGAAAAATGAGTCGAGCATCTTCATAACCGAGGGCGACTCGGCCAGCGGATCGATTACCAAAAGCCGTGATGTCAATACCCAGGCGGTTTTTAGTTTACGGGGAAAACCACTCAATTCGTACGGACTTACCAAGAAAGTGGTGTACGAGAATGAGGAATTTAACCTTTTGCAGGCCGCACTTAACATAGAAGACGGGCTCGATGAGCTTCGTTACAACAAGGTGATTATTGCCACCGATGCCGATGTCGATGGCATGCACATCAGGCTTTTATTGCTTACCTTCTTTTTGCAGTTCTTTCCCGAGCTGGTGCGTAAGGGTCATATATACATACTCCAAACGCCCTTGTTCAGAGTACGAAATAAGAAGAAAACCTATTATTGTTACTCCGATGAAGAAAGACAGCAGGCCATCCGAAAGGTGGGTACCAATCCTGAGATTACCCGCTTTAAAGGGCTCGGTGAAATTTCGCCCGACGAATTCAAGGAGTTTATTAACGAAAATATACGACTCGAACCGGTTAGCCTGCACAAGGGCGACTCGATAAAACAAATACTTGAATTTTACATGGGCAAAAACACCCCCGACCGTCAGGAGTTCATCATCGAAAACCTGTATGTCGAAAAAGATGATTTAAGCAAATAGCAGGAAGCTAGAAAATACGATCAAGCAACAGCATCAATGAGCAACGAAGAGATCAACAAAAGTCCTGAAGAACAGGGAAACGAAGAACAGGGCAAGGAAAAGCACGAGCTGAAATACCTTGGGGGTATGTACCAGACCTGGTTTCTTGAGTATGCATCGTACGTGATTCTCGAACGGGCCGTTCCTTATGTTAACGACGGGTTGAAACCAGTGCAGCGGCGCATCATGCATGCCATGCGCGAAATGGATGATGGCCGTTTTAACAAAGTAGCCAACATCATTGGTCAAACCATGCAGTATCACCCGCACGGTGATGCTTCGATTGGTGATGCGCTGGTACAGCTGGGTCAAAAAGATTTGCTTGTTGAAACGCAGGGAAACTGGGGAAACATTCTAACAGGCGATGGAGCGGCTGCACCGCGTTACATCGAGGCGCGCCTGTCGAAGTTTGCCCTCGATGTGGTTTTCAACCCCAAAACCACCATCTGGCAACTGGCCTACGACGGCCGGAAACGCGAACCGGTTACCTTGCCGGTGAAATTTCCTTTGCTACTGGCTCAGGGAGTTGAAGGAATCGCGGTTGGTCTGTCAGCCAAAATTCTGCCGCATAATTTCAATGAACTGATCGATGCTGTAATTCTTCACCTGAAAGGGAAAGCTTTTGAGATCTTTCCCGACTTTCCAACAGGTGGTCTGGTCGATGTTTCGAAATACAACGACGGGATTCGCGGAGGCAATATCCGAATCAGGGCAAAAATTGAGAAGGTAGATCATAAAACCCTGGCAATTACAGAAACTCCCTTTGGGCGAACCACTTCAAGCCTCATCGAATCGATCATCAAGGCCAACGACAAGGGAAAAATTAAAATCAAGAAAATTGATGACAATACGGCCGAGCACGTCGAAATTCTGATACACCTCGGCCCCGGGGTGTCGAGCGATAAAACCATCGATGCACTCTATGCCTTTACCGACTGTGAGATATCGGTTTCACCCAATGCCTGTATTATCGAAGACGATAAGCCGCACTTTATCGGGGTGAGTGACATTTTACGGAAAAATGCCATGCAAACAGTCGACTTGCTGAAACTTGAACTCGAAATCCGAAAGGGAGAACTTGAACAGGCCTGGCATTTTGCATCGCTCGAAAAGATTTTCATTGAGGAGCGGATTTATAAGGACAAGGGTTTTGAAGACAGCGACAACATGGACGAAGCAGTGGCTCATATTGACCAGCGGCTTGAACCCTGGAAACCAAAGCTGCGCCGGGAGGTTACCCGTGACGACATCCTAAAGCTGATGGAAATCAGAATGGCCCGTATTCTCAAGTTCAACAAAGAAAAGGCCAACGATCATATTCTTTCCATCGAGGATGAAATAGCTGAAATAATACATCACATCGAAAACATTATTCCATACACCATTGCATATTATAACCGCATTAAAAGCAAGTATGGAAAAGGACGTGAACGTAAATCGGAAATTCGCAGCTTCGAAAATATTGTGGCTACCAAGGTGGTAGTGGCCAACGAAAAGTTATATGTCGATTACGAAGAAGGCTTTATGGGTACAGGCCTTAAAAAGGCCGAATATGTTTGCGACTGTTCCGACATCGACGACATCATTGTTTTCCGGCGCGACGGAACTTATTTTGTTACCAAAGTGTCGGAAAAGGCCTTCATCGGGAAGAATATTCTGCACCTTGCCGTATTTAAAAAGAACGACAAGCGGACCATTTATAACCTGGTGTACCGCGATGGCCGGGCAGGTGCTACTTTTATGAAGCGCTTTGCTGTGACCAGCATCACCCGCGATAAGGAATACAACATGACCAAGGGGACCGCCGGCACACGTATTTTGCATTTTAGCGCGAATCCAAATGGCGAAGCCGAAGTGCTGAGGGTAACCCTGAAACCCAAACCACGCCTGAAAAAGCTGATTTTCGATATCGATCTCGGTGAACTGGCCATTAAAGGACGTCAGAGTATGGGAAATCTTGTGACCAAGAACGACGTGCACAAAATTACCCTCCGTGAAAAGGGTGCTTCAACACTCGGTGGCCGTAAAATTTATTTCGACCCCGATGTAAAACGACTCAACGCCGACAAAAGGGGTGATTTTCTGGGCGAGTTCCAGGGCGACGATCGCATCCTGGTCATTACCCGCTCGGGCAATTTTGAATTGTACAATTTTGATCTTGAAAATCACTTCCCCGAAGACATCCTGATTATCGAGAAATTCAATCCCAAAAAGACCATGAGTGTGGTTTACTGGGAAAATGAACAGGAGTTTTACTATGTGAAACGTTTTCAGATTGACGAAGACATCCCTATTGGTAAAACACAAAATTTTATTGGTGATAACCCCGACAATCGGCTGATTAGCATTACCTGGGTTCACTATCCACGGTTTGAACTCGAATTTGGAGGTAAAAACAGCGACCGGGAAAATGAAATTGTGGAGGTAGCCGAATTTATCGGAGTGAAATCGTTTAAAGCACGGGGAAAACGTTTGACCAATTACGACATTAAAAATGTAAAGGAAATTGAACCGGTGGTGAAGGATGAAGATGAACATGAGCCACTGTTGGAGGATGAGCAGCCGGAAACAGATGCTGCGCTTGATGATATTCCTTTTGAAATTAATCGCGGAAAGAAGGAAAAGGATGATGACGATGAAAACCAGATGTCGTTGTTCTGACCGTAAATCCCCGGCCCCCTGAATTGGGGGGAGGAATCGCATGAGCAGGTTTTGTATATTAAACCCGGATTATTCGCAAATAATCCTCCCGCCCCCCGGAACGACAAAGATTCAGTAAAACGCTTTTCAGAAGTTAAACTTTGTCTAAGGCGGCCCGCCAGTTGGCGGGTGAACTTTATTCTTATTTTTAAATGATGAATAGTTCAGGTGAAAGTATTATAAAACAATTGCGAACGGGATCTAAAATTTAATTATGAGAATTTACCTGATAGGATATATGGGAAGCGGCAAATCGACCGTGGGAAAAGGCCTGGCCAAAAAACTTAAGCTGTCGTTTATAGACATGGACCATTTTATTGAAGAGCGCAACTTCAGGTCGATCCCTCAGATATTTGCCGAAGAGGGAGAAGACGGGTTTCGTAAAATTGAGCAAAAGGCCCTGCACGAACTGTCTGAATTCGACGATGTGCTTATAGCCACCGGCGGAGGAGCACCCTGTTTCTTCAATAATGTGGAAGTAATGAATCAGACAGGCCTTACCGTTTATCTCGATGGAAGCCCGCGCATACTGGCCGAACGACTTAAAAACTCAAAAACAGAACGGCCCTTAATTCAAGGCAAAACTTATCCCGAACTGGTGAAGTTCATTGGTGAAACACTGGCCAAAAGGGAGCAATGGTACAAACAGGCCAAAATTGTGCTTCCTTTCGACCACGATTTGAGCGATGAGGAAGTATATCAGCTTGTGGCACCACAGCTTGACATTTAATGATGTTTTGCGCTTTGCATTGATTGGATAATGCCATTCTGGCTTTTAGCTCACGGGCAGGTGATCATGATTCAGATGATTGCTGATCAGGTTTTCCTTTTGTTGCAGCAGCATTGAAATAGCCTGTTTCATCAATGAGCTGTCCTGTTACTTCGGCAAGGTTGAAGAGCAAAATGTACTGTTGCCGGCCGTCGCCTGTAGTTTCCGTTTTCAGTTTTTCCCTGATTTCATTCAATAATTCATGGGAAGCAAAACCAGCTTTTTTCCCTGTACCAATCGCTTGGGATGCCGTGTTGAGTGCAGCCAAAATCTGCTTGCTGATGGTTCCGAAATTGTCAACTGCTGTACTTTGCGTTTCGCGATGGACTCCCAGCGCCGAAAGATAGGATAACAGTGCGTGATTGAGATAGGTAAGTCTGAAAGCCTGTTTTCGGAATTGTCGCTGGCTGGCGGGCTCCAATTGCATGTTTTGCCAGGCTGCAGCCAGTTCATTATCGGCACGGTGCGCTTCCCTTCGTGCCAGACGGTATTCAAAATTGTCGGAATGATCTTTTCGGGAGTATTCTTTCAGTATGGCTTCAAAATATAAGTGGTTTTTATTCAGTGCAAGGGTCAGCAGCTGCGGGAGTTTTTTTCCCTGCCAGTCGGGCCATAAAAGTCTTACCGATGCAAAAGCCAATACGGCACCTATCAGTGTATCGAACATGCGCGGCAGCATGACTGCGACCCCTTTGTTTGCGATTAAATTAAAAGCACATAAAACAAAAATGGTAACAAATACGACCGATAAGGCATAGCGACGTTTCATCCACAAAAAAAAGAAGTAGGCTGCTATCAGCATCAGAAGTAACTGTCCGGCAAAGGTGAGTAACTGAACGATGGCCACGCCTGCAAACACCCCGCTGAGGGTTCCCAGTACCCGCTGTGAAAATCTTCGGCGGGTAGCACTGTAATTGGGTTGTAGCACAAACAGTATGGTCAGGATGATCCATTCTCCCTTTTCAATTTGAAACCATTCGGAAATAAAAAATCCAATCAGAAAACTCAAGCTGAGTCGGATGGCATACCTGAAGCGTGGATGCTTTGTGCTGAGCTGATCTTTGATGCGCTTTATAATTGATCGTTCGTCTCTTTCGAGGCGGGGCATCATCAGGTAAGCCGATTGTGTGGTAATGTTTTTAAGCGCTTCATTCGATCGGGTAAGGTTCAGCACCAGCAGTTCAAGTGCCTGATGTTTGCCATTTGATCCGGAGTTTAGTTGCTGGTTAATGGTTTGTATCATCCATTGCAGCGCGACAGGATGTTTGTAAGCCGTTTTACTGAGTAAACTGTTGGCAAACAGTTTACTTGCCTCCGATAATTGGTGCATTGTTTGTCCAATGCCTTCGAGCAGGTCGGTGTGTTCGCGCCGTTCGCTAAGCGCTTCATACTTGTCGTGGCTCGAGGCGGCACGTTCATGAAGGCTTTGCAGCACCATGAAATAATGAAAATAGGGTACCAGCGGCGATTGATCTTTTAGTGCATCGGCATAACTGTTTAATACCTCTTTACAGCGGTCGAGGGCGCCAACGGTCTCAATGTTCAAAAGTGCCAGGCGGTTTCTGATTTCAGTCTGTACTTCCTTATCGCTGGGGAACAAACGGGATTTCTCGTTAAAATAAGCTGCCAGTGCCGTGTAGCCGCGTGCCAGTTGTTCTTCAAGCAGGCGCCAGGGCCAAAGGTACAATATCAGCAACGAAATGATGCCGTAAAACAGCGCCCCGGCTGTAAGTAGCAAGGGCTGCCAGTACCATGCCGGACTAATGTCGCTTCCGAGCATGGTGTAAATGCCTACCAGCAGAGCACCAAAGGTTACGCCCCTGTATCTTTCGCTGATACCCCCCACAATAATGAAGAATACGGTCGAAAGTGCCAGCCCAATGCCCAACACAATGGGATAGTGATGCAGCATTTCGACAGCCAAACTTGAAACTGCAAAACTCACTACCTTAAGCAAGCTTGATTTGATACGGCCGCTTGGATGATCATCGGTTTCCGACAAGGCGCCGGCCAGGGCTCCCAGGGCGAGGGTGACGGCAAAAAAGGAGTATCCAAGCACTACGGCCGGAATGGCGAGCAAAGCAATAACCAGACTGGCCTTTGCCGCATGCAGGCGGTCGGGATGAACCAACAGCGGCATGAGCAACTTTTTAATCCGTTTGCCTTGTTCTTCTTTGAATATGCCTTTTTGCATCGATCCTGGCTTCTGCATTAATGCTTTTCGGTAAAGCTGCTAGCATAATTGATGACACACATTTCTCCGTATTTGTGAGCACCTGTTGCTACTCCGGTGTGATGATAATCAGCGCTTAGAAGTGTGTTTCGGTGACCGCGTGAGCGCACCCCGTCGTCGATTAATAAGGATATAATGATAAAACGAGGTTCAGCATCGCCATAATGAATGTTCTCGGCAAAATATCCGGTAAAAGTACCGAAGCGGTTCAGTCGGCTGTCGGGTGTACTGTTGTCGCTGCCCCGATGACCCGTTTTGCCCGTATTTCCCTGGTCGTATACCAATAGTTCACAGGCTTTTGTCATTCCGTTCGATGGATAAAGTATGGGTGCCGGTGAAGCCTGTTTCAATACTTTTAGACATTCCTGTAAGGCACTTCTTCCTTCTTCTGTCTGGTAAGGAGTTTTTCCGGGAATCTTCAGCAGCTTCCCCGAATAAAAAGCCTCCATCCACTGCATGTGTTGTTGGGCATACATGGCCGGATTATAACGTAACATATTCATCTCGAGAACAATATCTTTTTCTTGCTCCGATAAATAACTGACCTCACGCGCTGTGTCGAGTTCTTTAAGTGGCCACACAAAGGCTTCCTGAGCGTTTGTGTTTGTTGTCATCGTAAAAAGAAACAGCAGAAGTAGTAGTTTGTCCATATTTATTGGGTTAAAGCTGTACGATCATTATATGTATAGAAATACATCGTTTTATGGCGCTATTCCTGATTATGATTATAACTTAAAATATTGAAACTTATTGTTTCAAATTGCTGGACGAAGCTTCATCGAGCCACCAGGTAAGTTGTCCGTTTTCGGCTTTGATATGGCTTGCCGGCAGTGTTTCATTTTTATCGATGATGACTTCTTTTACTTTTGCAGCTTTCTTTTCACCGGTAGCCAGGAAAATAATGTTTTTCGAATTGTTGATAAGCGGACCCGTGAGGGAAATTCTTTTTTGGCCCGATTCGGGATGCGATGCTACCACAGCTATTTCCGGTGAAGTGATGTATCCGATCTGATGGGGAAAAATGGAAGCGGTGTGTCCATCTTCGCCCAGCCCAAGGAGCATGATATCAAACACAGGCAGACCATTTGCTTTTGGCAGAAGCTTTTGTATTTTTTCAGAATAACTAAGCGCTTCATCTTCAGGCCTGTTTTCACCTATCACCCGGTGAATGTTTTCTTCGGGTATTCCAATGGGCTGCAGCCAAAGCTCCCTGGCCCATTTGTAGTTACTGTCGTCGTGATCGGGACCGACACAGCGGTCGTCGCCCCACCAAAAATGAAAGCGATCGTTACAGAGCTCAGATCCGTATTTTTCGGTTAATTCCCTGAAGATGGCCTTAGGGGTCGAGCCTCCTGATAAGGCAATATGTACTGCTTTATTTCCGTTTTGTTTTGCTGTTTTCTGCATGATTGAAGCAAATGCATCAGCAATCTCTCGGGTGTTGTTATAAATTTCAATATTCATTTTCCGAATTGGTTTAAGTGTTTTAATTTTTCACACATTGCTAAAAGCAGGTTTACAATTCGCAATACTCACCATCGTTGGCGAGGTTTTTACATGGGTAACGCCAGCCATTGGCTTCGCCTGAAATCAGTTTTTCAGCCTCATGAGGTCCCCAGGTTCCAGCAGGATAGCCGTGCAAGGGAAAGTCAGGATTGTTGTTCCATTCGTCGAGTACGGGTTGTACCAGTTCCCAGGCTTTTTCAACATTGTCGCCCCTCGAATAAAGTGTTGCGTCGCCCTGAATGCAGTCGAGCAGCAGGCGTTCGTAGGCTGTTGGCACATAGGCATCCGAAAGGTCGGAGTAGTGAAAATCGAGGTTCACTGTTTTAACATTGAAGCCTGCCCCCGGTTCTTTAAGCCCCATTTTAAGCAGGATTCCCTCGTCGGGTTGAATGCGTATGATGAGTTGATTGGCCTGGTTTAAATTGATGCCAGGTGTATTATCGAACAAGTGATGGGGAGTTGGTCTGAAATTGATCACAATTTCGGTTGCCCGGGTTGGTAATTTTTTTCCGGTACGAATGTAAAAAGGAATACCTCCCCAGCGCCAGTTGTCGATATGTAGTTTCATGGAAACAAAGGTTTCGGTGCGTGAGTCGGCCGGCACTCCCTCTTCATGTCGGTAAGCCACTACCTTTTCGCCTCCGATGTTTGATTCGGTATACTGGCCCCGTACCACGTTCTCCGTCAGATTGGATCTGTTTAGTGGCCTGATGGATTGGAATACTTTCAGCATTTCGTTTCTGATGGCATCGGCATCGATCACGGTTGGTGGTTCCATGGCTACCAGTCCAAGCAGTTGCAGCAGGTGATTCTGCAGCATGTCTTTTAAGGCTCCCGACTGGTCGTAATAACCACCTCGTTTTTCAACACCCAGTTTTTCGGCCGAGGTGATCTGAACGTGGTCGATGTATTTGTGATTCCACAGCGGTTCCCACAAGCTGTTGGCAAAACGAAGCACCAACAGGTTTTGCACTGTTTCTTTTCCAAGGTAGTGATCGATTCGGTATAGCTGGTCTTCATTGAAATAACGGAGCAGATCCGTGTTCAGTTTGCGGGCACTTTCCAGGTTGGTGCCAAAGGGTTTTTCAATAATCAGTCGTTTGAAGCCATCGTCTTCACTGTTAAGGCCTACTTCGGCCAGGTATTCAGGAATGATGGAATAAAGCGAAGGGGGCGTCGACATATAGAAAACGATGTTGGCCGGTGCGTTTAGTTCTTTCTTCAGCTTTTCAATACGGTCTTTCAGCAGTTGGTAGTCGCCGCGCTCGGCTGTTTGAATGGCTTCATAATGAAGGTGACTCAGAAAGTCGCGATGTGATTCCTCTTCAGGCAGGAATTCTTTCATTTTTTCCCTGAATTCATCATCGCTCATTTTGGTTCGGCTTACACCAAGAATGACAAAGGGGTGTCCCAGTAAGTCTTTTTGATGCAGATTAAATATTGCCGGAATCAGTTTTCGTTTGGTGAGGTCGCCCGAGGCGCCAAAAATAACTACAATATGTGGTGCTGTTTTTTTCATCATCTCTAACTTTGTGTTGTTAATAAGCAGTTTGTCAGCTGGTCCATACCACCCAGTGGTCGTCGAGTTGGATGTAGTGGAGTTCAAAATCGACCTTTTCCTTTTCTGAGCGATAATGTCCGATCATGCTTCCGTCATCATTGAGTGCTTCAATACTTATTTGCTTCGAAAAGCTGACGTTTGACTCATTTACGGCCTTAAAGATTGCCTCTTTTGCACACCAGTACAACAGGCGGCTGTCGGCAAGCGGGCTGGACAAAACGTCGGCCTGTTCTTTTTCCGAAAGAAAACGTTTGGCTACTTTTTCAATGTTTCTTTTGGAGCGCTCGATATCGATTCCGGCAAAGGGATTGGTGCATAGTAAAATGCCAACCATGGTTTTCGAGTGGGAGATACTCAGATAGCGTGTATGGTTTTGTAAAATTGGTTTTCCTGTTTCGGTGTAGGTAATGTTGGGCCAAAAACCAAGTACTTCTTTTAACAGGATCCTGGCAGCAAGCCATTCGCATTTTCTGTGTTCATTGCTTATGTCCTGATAAATTTTCCGGTCGTTGGGGCTTAGCTGCGCCTTTTCCTCGAAAAAGGAGAGTGGTTCGGTGAGCGACCAAAGCGCCAGCCGGTATGTGTTTTGGTATTCGTTGTGTATAAGCGGCATCTCAATTCCACGTAAAGGTTTCAATAAAATGATAAATATCTTTTTCGATCAGCATAATTACCGGTCGGAGTGAATCGTAATTGGGCACTTCCCTGATGTAAAACGAACCACGCACAAAATGGTTGACACTATCGGTTAAATGAAATTGCATGGGGGAAGCAGCATTTCCTTTAATTTCGTAAATGGTGCCGTAAACTTTCCTTTGTTCATTTACAAAAATGTGTTCGTCGATGGCCGAGGCCTTGATGGTATGTTTGTAAGTAAGCGATCGCGAATCCTCGCTTAACTCAAAAAGATTGTTATTTACTTCTTTGTACGAGAGGTGAATTTCGGCTTTGAATGACGGAATGACCAGATTCAGCCAATAAGGTTCAGCCATTGGCGATGCATCGGGCAGGGCCTGTGCATATTCGGGGTATTCAAAGAGAAAGGGATAGGATGCCTTAAATTGCTGGTAGGAATGCTCGGGCAGTTCAATGCGAAAATAGCCCCTGGGTTTGGGAACATATGATTTGTCACATGAGTGCAGCAACAACAAGGCAAGCGCTATAACCAGTATAAGACGTATAAAATTCTTCATATTGATACAAAGTTAGGTTTTATGGTCAAACGCTTGTCACAGCGAATTATTGAAAACTACTTTTATTTTGATGATTCTGCGTTTGTCAACAGCTTCTACAATGAATTCAATATTTTTATAGATCAGCTTCTCGTGCAGCATGGGGAAGTCGCCTTTCATTTCGAGTAAGAGCCCGGCGAGGGTGTCGGCTTCTCCCTTTATTTCATCAAGGAAATCGCTGTTGATTGAGCAAACCCTGAAGAAATCGTTGAGTTGTGTTTTTCCGTCGAACAGGTAAGTGCTTTCATTCACCTTGGCAAAAAGCTGGTCGTCATCGTCAAATTCATCGATGATGTCGCCTACAATTTCTTCAAGAATGTCTTCAAGCGTTACAATGCCTGAGGTGCCACCATATTCATCGACCACAATGGCCAGGTGAACTTTCGATTTTTGAAATTCCTGCAGGAGGTCATCAATTTTTTTATTTTCCGGAACAAAATAAGGTGGCCTGATCAGGTTTTGCCACTTAAAGTCGTTGGTCTTGTTGGCATGGCCAAGCAGGTCTTTTACATAAAGTATGCCTTCAATGTTGTCGAAGGTTTCCTTAAAAACAGGGATTCTTGAATAGCCTGATTGCCTGATGAGGTCGAGTATTTTTTGAAAGGGTGCATTGATTTCGACCGCTTCCACATCGATTCGCGGTGTCATAATCTGATCGACACTGGTAGTTCCAAACCTGATAATCCCCTCAAGAATGCCCTTGTCTTCAGAGAAATCCTCCTGGTTGGTGAGTTCAAGTGCCTGCGAAAGCTCATCGATGGAAATATTTTTACCGTATTTTGCCATCCGTCGGTTAACAAACGAGGTAGAATTGATGAGGATGTAAATGAGGGGTGCAAAGAGTTTACTGCAAAAACGCAGTGGTTTTGCCATGATGCCGGCAAAACTGTGTGAAGCGGTACTGGCATAGATTTTAGGGAGGATCTCACCAAAAAGAAGCAGGATGAAGGTGATGGCAACTACTTCGATAACAAATCCAAATACCGGCGCATTCGAAAAATCGACCCCAATGTGTACCAGGTAGGTTGATAAGATGATGATGCCAACATTGATGAAATTATTGGCAACCAATATGGTTGCCAATAATTTCTCGGGGAGCAGTAAGAGCTCCCTGATCAGATGGTCAGAGGATGATTTTGATTCGTTAATCTGTTCTTTATCGGCAGGCGAAAGTGAAAAAAAAGCCACTTCGGATCCGGAAATCAGTGCCGAAAAGAAAAGCAAAACAACCAGTACCAGTAAGCCTGTTAATAATCCCCAGCTGAAAGGATAAAAACTTACATCGATGTAGGCAAAATTAAATAACAGCGTGCTCCCGGTATCCAAGATTGTTCAAATTAAAAGGGTAAATCATCAACATTGTCGCCCGAATCCATCTCATTGGGTTCGCTGACATTGCTTGCGCTCTCATTTTTCTGCTGGTACTCATTCGCCGACGTTGCGTGCTGCGTGTCATCTTTTCGCCCCAGCAATTGAATGTTGTCGGCCAGAATCTCGGTAATGTACTTTTTAACGCCGTCTTTGTCGTCATAAGAACGGGTTCTGATTCTGCCTTCAATGTACATTTGTTTGCCTTTCTGAATGTATTTTCCGGCCATTTCAGCCAGTCCTCTCCAGGCAACAATGTTGTGCCATTCGGTATTGGTTACTCTTTCACCGCTTTTGGCGGTATAAGTTTCACTGGTTGCCAGTGAGAAGGTGGCCACAGCAACTCCGCTGTCGATGTAGCGTACTTCGGCATCTTTGCCTGCATTTCCTACTAAAATTACTTTGTTAACTGACATAGTTTAAGGGTTTAAAAGGTTAAACATGTAACTAAAATTACAAAATATGATAGTACCCTACATAAAAACACCTCAAAAACAGCGGTTTTATTTGTTTAACTGGCTGATTTTGAAGTTGGAGCTGCAATTTTGTTAAATAAGTCCCTTGCCTTCAAGATAATTTTCGATTATTTTGGGCACAGGAAGTTCAAAAGTATTTCTTTTATCGATTTTAATGAAATTGTGAGGCAAATAATTTTCATTTTTCACTTCAATTTGAATGAATGAGGCGAAAAGCTGCTGATGTGTGAGCAGATGCTTGTGATATGGACTAACATCAAGGATGGTGATTTTGTTGCGCTTGAAAATACTGCTCCATTCATTTGTTTGGCTAAGCTGTTCGATGCTTAGCGCTTCATTGGATTCAATGAGTGGAAAATCGAAGAGGTTTTTCCAGATGTCGTTTTGCGTGCGTTTTTTAAAGTATAGGGCTTGCTTGTGCTGAAGTACCAGGTAGTGAAAGTAGCGTTTGCGCTGTTTGATTTTTTTCGATTTTACCGGGAAGGCGGCAATACTGTTTTTATGCAGTGCAAAGCAGTGGTCCGAAAGCGGACAGATTGTGCATTTGGGGTTTTGAGGAACACAAAGCAGGGCGCCAAATTCCATTACAGCCTGGTTGTAGTCGCCTGGCTTTTCTGTATTGAGGCATTCACCGGCCAAATCACGAAAGGTTTTTTTCCCCTGGGCCGTATCGATGGGCAGATCAATGCCAAAGTAACGTGACATGACCCGGAATACATTTCCGTCGATGGCAGCCACCGGCTGATGAAAGGCGATGGAAGCGATGGCCGCAGCCGTATATTCGCCAACCCCGTGCAGGCTTTTCAAGCCGGTGAACTGTTCGGGAATTGCGCCCTTGTATTGTTCCATCACCTGGCGTGCTCCCTTGTGCAGGTTTCGAGCTCTTGAATAATAGCCCAGGCCCTGCCATAATTTAAGCACTTCTTCTTCGCGTGCCGCAGCCAGACTTGCCACATTGGGGAATCGTCCGATAAATTTTTCGTAATACGATCTTCCTTGTTCTATACGGGTTTGTTGCAGAATTACTTCCGAAATCCATATCTTGTAAGGGTCGTCAATTCCACGCCAGGGCAGTTCCCGCCTGTTGTTGTAGTACCATTTTAAAATTTCGGTGCTGAATTTCAAAGTCTTCATGGAATTGGATGCAATTGCACTAAAACGAAAAAAATTCATAATTGTTTTGTCATAATTATTGGAAAAAAATTATCTTTGCCAACCAATTGTGGAATAAATAGTTGATAATTAAATAATTTAAGCAATGACAAAAGCAGATATTGTAAACGAAATTTCAAAGAACACAGGGATTGAAAAAGTAACAGTTCAGAAAACTGTAGAGGCTTTTATGGATACTGTGAAAGATTCATTAGTTGACGGGAAAAACGTTTACCTTAGAGGATTTGGTAGTTTTATTGTAAAGCAGAGAGCTGAAAAAACTGCTCGTAACATTTCAAAAAATACGACAATCATCATTCCCGCTCACAACATCCCGGCGTTTAAGCCTGCTAAGACATTTGTAAGTCAAGTTAAAGAAGAAGTAAAATAATAAGATTATGCCTAGCGGAAAAAAAAGAAAAAGACATAAGATGGCTACGCACAAGCGTAAAAAAAGGTTAAGAAAAAATCGTCACAAGAATAAAAAATAATTTTTTCTTAAGCAGGCCAGCTTATTCGTAAAAAACACCGATTAAACCTAAGTTGCATTGCTTCTTAGGTTTAATCCTTTATAGGAATACAAGTTCTTTTAATATTTTGTTATTAATTCTCCCTAAAATTTATTAGATGTGAGTAGCGAGTTATTTATTGACGTTAGTCCCTCTGAGATCGTTTTTGCACTGATCGAAGACAAACGTTTAGTAGAGTTGACCAGGGAGAAAAGTGGCACCAAGTTCACGGTAGGAGATATCTACCTCGGAAAAGTAAAAAAAATCATGCCGGGACTGAATGCTACATTTGTTGATGTGGGCTATGAAAAGGATGCATTTTTGCATTACCTGGACATGGGCCCGCAGTTCGCTACTTTGAACAAGTTTGTTCAAAATGCAACCTCTCGCAAGGGGCGGGCTACCCCAGTATCAAGGATCCATCCCGAACCGGATATCGACAAAAACGGAAAAATCACCCAGCAGCTCCGATCGGGGCACAATTTGCTGGTGCAGATTGCCAAGGAACCCATTTCAACAAAGGGGCCCAGGCTAACTTCCGAACTTTCGATTGCCGGTCGTTTTATGGTTCTTGTTCCTTTTAGCGACAAGGTTTCAGTTTCGCAGAAAATTAAAACAGTAGAAGAGCGAAACCGCTTGAAAAAGCTTATTCAAAGTATTAAACCACGTAATTACGGGGTCATTATCCGAACTGCCTCTGAAGGTAAAATGGTGGCAGATTTGGATCAGGAGCTTAAACGGCTTGTAAATAAATGGGAATCGTTATTGCCAAAATTGAAAAAGGTGAATCCTCCCGGCCTGGTGCTGGGTGAGTTAAGCCGTACTACTGCCTTGTTACGCGATGTGTACACGCCCGATTTTAGCAATATTTACGTGAACGATTATGCCGTTTTTGAAGAAGTAAATGATTATATCAGCAATATTGCTCCTGAAAAAAGGAAAACAGTAAAGTTCTATGACAAGAATGCTCCTATGTTCGACGCTTTTGGTATCGACAAACAGATTAAAGCGCTGTTTGGTAAAACCGTTACCTTTAAAAGTGGTGCTTATATCATTGTTGAACATACCGAAGCATTCCATGTAATTGATGTGAATAGCGGCAACCGAGCCAAAGCCGCTAACGATCAGGAAACAAATGCTCTTGAGGTCAACCTGGCAGCTTGCGATGAAATCGCACGCCAGCTACGTTTGAGGGACATGGGCGGGATCATCGTCATCGATTTTATCGATATGCACGAGAACGAAAACCGTCAGAAAGTTTATCAAAAAATGAAAGAGGTCATGGCTGTCGACCGAACCAAACATCACATTCTGCCTTTGAGCAAGTTTTGTTTGATGCAAATTACCAGACAGCGTGTCCGTCCTGAACAAAACATCGACACCGCCGAGGTGTGTCCGGCTTGTAAAGGGACTGGCAAAGTGACTCCAACCATTTTGTTTACCGATGAAATCGCTAGTAAAGTCGACTACATCTTTTCCGATTTGAACCACAAGAAAATTATTATTCAGGTTCATCCGTTTGTAGAAGCTTACCTTAAAAAAGGATTTCTTTCGATACTTAAAAAATGGCGTTGGAAGTACATGAAAAAAATTGAAGTGACCGGAATCGATAAAATGTCTTTATTGGAAGCCCGGTTCTTTGACGAAGCAATGGAAGAAATTATCTTCTAAAAAAATGTTAAACCCCGCCTCGGCGGGGTTTTTTGTGATATATATCACGCAAGATCAAACATGGCTTCACTTATTTTGTTTCAACTGAATATAAAAAATTATTTTCTTTAATGTCAGTTTTGTATCTTTCATCCGACCAATCATTTAGTGGTGTCATGCAGAGAATAAACTGTAATTTTTGAAACATAGATTTATTGACGTGTAACAATTTAAAAAAGGTAAACGTGAGAAAAACTTTCCTATTTACGCTGATAATTTCACTCTTTGTAATCGCTGCTCAGGCACAAATTCTGAATCCGGTAAGCTGGACCTTCGATTATAAAAAAATAGCCGATAATACCTACGAGTTGTATTTCGATGCCGAAATCGAAGATGGCTGGCATTTGTATTCGACCCGTGAAAACGATGGCGGCCCGATTGCCACTTCCATCAACTATGCTTCAAGTGATGGCTTTCAACTTAAGGGAGAACTGATTACAACTCCCGATCCGCTTAAGGTATTCGACAAAACCTTCAATATGGAACTGGAGTACCTTGGCGATAAAGCCAGGTTTATACAGAAAATTGAAGTAACTGATCCCACCCTGAAAAAAATTGAAGGTTATGTTGAGTTCATGAGTTGCGACGATGAAAGTTGTACACCACCTACCGAAGCCGATTTTGTTTTTAGCATTGGCGCTGGGAGTGACGTTCCCGAAAGCAAGGATGAAGGGGCCATCGTAATCAACGATAATATCAAATCGGATGCGGGACGCGGACTTTTTATTTTCTTCCTTTTTTCTTTTTTGGCTGGATTGGCAGCCATACTAACACCCTGCGTTTTCCCAATGATTCCGATGACGGTTTCATTTTTTATGCACAGCGGACAGTCGAAAGCACGTTCGCGCCTGAATGCAGCTTTCTATGGTTTTTCAATTATAGCCATCTATACCATTATTGGCACCCTGGTTGCCGTATTGTTCGGCCCGGGTGCAGCCAACTGGCTTAGTACACACTGGTTGCCCAACATTATTTTCTTCCTGGTTTTCATCATTTTTGCTTTTTCATTCTTTGGAATGTTTGAAATCGTACTTCCAAGCTGGATGGTGAACAAGGCCGATAAGGGGGCCGACAGAGGTGGTTTCATGGGTTCATTCTTCATGGCATTAACTCTTGTGCTCGTTTCTTTTTCGTGTACAGGCCCTATTGTAGGCGCCATTCTGGTTGAATCGGCAGGAGGTGCTGTTCTGAAACCAATTATCGGAATGTTTGGATTTGCCCTGGCCTTTGCCTTGCCTTTTACACTTTTTGCCCTGTTCCCGCAATGGTTAAATAACCTGCCTAAATCGGGAGGATGGCTTAACTCGGTGAAAGTAGTGCTTGGTTTTATCGAGCTGGCATTGGGACTCAAATTCCTGAGTGTGGCCGATCAGACTTACCACTGGGGTTTGCTCGACCGTGAAATCTATATTGCCATTTGGATTGTCATTTTTACCCTGCTTGGAATTTACCTGTTGGGTAAAATCAAATTTGCCCACGACAGCGATGTGAAGCATGTTTCTGTGCCCCGATTGATGCTCTCGATCATTTCGTTTTCCTTTGTGGTTTATCTTATTCCAGGGATGTTCGGTGCACCGCTGAAAGCCATTTCAGGCTACATGCCCCCCATGTCGACCCACGACTTTGATTTACATAAGATTATCAGAGAGGAAGTAGAACTGGTAACCCATAGTAATGGTGCTAACGCTTATTTCGATGAAACACCCGAAGGTTGTGAGGAGCCTAAGTTTGCCGACTTGTTGCATCTTCCCCACGGACTCAAGGGTTACTTCGATTACGAACAGGGATTGGCCTGTGCCCGTGCAAGTGGCAAACCTTTGTTTATCGATTTTACCGGCCACGGCTGTGTGAATTGCAGAGAAATGGAAGCCACCGTATGGAGCGATGCCAGGGTGCTCGACCGCTTAAAGAACGACTTTGTGATTGTAGCCTTGTACGTTGACGATAAAACCAAATTGCCCGAATCGGAATGGATCACTTCGGACTACGATGGCAAAGTGAAGAAAACCATTGGTAAAAAATACGCCGATTTTCAGATTGCCCGTTTTGGGGTAAACGCTCAACCCTACTATGTGATTCTCGATCATGAGGAAGAAATGCTGGTGCAGCCCAAGGCCCGTGACCTGAATCCCGATAACTTTGTTAAGTTCCTTGATCAGGCCCTGGCAGAATTTGAAAAAAGATAAAAAATCGTATCAGGAGATAAAAAAGGTGTTTCAGTTTGAGACACCTTTTTTGTTCTGTATTTTCTTTACTTTTATCTCCTGCCTGTTGCGGTAATTTTCATTTTTACACCTTAAAACCATTCATCCATGAAACGATTAGTAAGTAGCCTGAGTGCTTTTATTTTCCTCCTCTTTTTTGTTGCTTGTCAAAGCGAAACGGAAGTTGAACATCTTTTAGGCAGGGAAGAAATTCTGGAGCAAATCACTGAGCCGGTAATTCCTTCGAATGTTGTTTACTTGTCTGATTTTGGTGGCCGTGGCGATTCTTTAAGCGATAACAAAGCGGCGTTTGATGCAGCCATTAAAAAGCTGAAAGAAGCGGGAGGGGGCAGGCTGGTGGTTTCCTCAGGTACTTATCTGGTAAATGGCCCCATCCATCTGGTAAGTAACATGGATTTGCATCTCGAGAAAGGAGCGACCATCCGCTTCAGTTCGGTGCCGGAGCATTACCTGCCTGTGGTGGAAACCAGCTGGGAAGGAACTTTTCTTTACAATTACAGTCCGTTTATTTATGCAAAACAGTGCAGCAATTTAATGATTAGCGGCGAGGGGGTCATCGACGGCGAAGGAGCTGCACCCTGGTCCGACTGGAAAGCAAAACAGCAGTCCGATCAGCAGCTTAGCCGCGATATGAATCACCAGGGGGTTCCGCTTGAGAAGCGAATTTTTGGTGAAGGCCATTTTCTGCGTCCTCACCTCATTCAGTTTTTCGATTGCGAGCAGGTAATGGTCGAAGGGGTTCGAATTGAAGATTCGCCCTTCTGGTGTGTACATTTGTTGCGTTGTGAAAATGTGATTGTTCGTGGAATCAGTTTTAATGCCCACAACAAAAACAACGACGGGATCGACCCGGAATATTCACGAAATGTGTTAATCGAGGATGTTCAGTTCAACAATTCCGACGACAATGTGGCCATCAAAGCCGGGCGCGATGACGAGGGCAGATCGTCGAAACATGGATCTGAAAACATCATTGTACGTAATTGTCATTTTAAGGGACTGCATGCCTTTGTTATCGGGAGTGAAATGTCGGCTGGAGTGCAAAATGTACATGTGTACGATTGTGATTTTGCCGGCGATCTGAAGCGGGGAATCTATTTGAAATCAAATCCCGACAGGGGCGGTTTTATCCGCAATGTATTCGTCAGCAATCTCCGGTTTGGAAAGGTGGAAGATGCCATTTACATTACTTCGTATTATCATAATGAGGGCGAAGGACATCAAACCGAAATAGCGAATATTCACTTTGAAAACCTGAGCTTTATGGAAGCTACAGGGACTGGAATTGTATTGCAGGGCTTTCCTGATAAAAAGCTAAGCAATATTTATCTCCGGAATGTTAACATTAAATCGGCAGCAAATGCCCTGACCATGACCGATACCGAAAATATAACAATGAGCAACGTGCTGATCGGTGAGCCAGCCACAGTGCCTTCGGCTGTTCATTAAGGATTGAATTCCGGGTGCAACAATGTTGTTCAGCTTAATCAGGCTTAACCATTGTATGCTCCATCGACATCGGTAAGAACCTCAACCCCTGTTTCGGTAACCAGCAAGGTGTGTTCGAACTGAGCCGATAACTTGCCATCGATGGTGCGGGCAGTCCAGCCGTCGTGTTTGTCAACTTTACAGCGCGATTTGCCCATGTTAATCATGGGCTCAATAGTGAAAGTCATTCCGGGCTCCATGACGGCACCGGTATTTCGGCGGGCAATGTGTTCAACCTGTGGCTCTTCGTGGAAATCGATTCCCACTCCATGGCCGCAAAACTCATAAACCACCGAATAGCCTTTGGCTTTGGCATAACGTGAAATGGCAAAGCCAATGTTGCCAAAACGATTTCCGGGTGCTACCTGCTGTATTCCCAGGTTAAGGCAGTGAAGCGTATCATCAATCAGTTGCTGTGCTTTGGGATCGATGGGGTCGATGGAGAACATTTTACTGGTATCACCATAGTATCCATCGAGTATGGTGGTAACATCAATATTGAAAATATCACCTTCTTTCAAAATGGTATCGGGCGAAGGAATGCCATGGCAAACCACTTCGTTTAGCGAAATACACGATGATTTGGGATAGTCGTGGTAACCCAGTGTGGCTGGTATGGCACCATGGTCACGGATGTATTCTTCGATGATCCGATCGAGGTATTCAGTGCTTACTCCTACTTTGATGTAGCCTTCAATCATTTTAAGTACGTTTCCTGCAAGCTGGCTGCTTCTCCTGATTCCTTCGATCTGTTCAGGTGTTTTTATGATAATCCCCATCGTAATAAAATTTTTTGCAAAAATGAGGATTAACAGCGGGTTTTCAAAACACTCTTCTAATTTTGTACTTTCCGAAGTTGAAATAATACATTCATGAAGAAATTAGAGATAAGGGCTGATGCTCCCCAAATTTATACCGAGACTTTTCGAATTCGTTCCTACCATGTTGACATCCATCAAAGGTTAACCCTGCCCAAGCTGTGTAGTTTTTTTCAGGAGGTGGCAGGTAATCACACCGTGGCTTGTGGAGTGGGTTGGGATGTGCTGCAGCGTGAAAATATCTTTTGGGTTTTGTCACGACTCAAAATAGAAATAAAGCGTTATCCTGTGTGGCAGGAGAAGATTACCATCCGAAGCTGGTCAAACGGGTTAAGCGGACTGATGGCCATCAGGCACTTTCAGGTGTTGTCGGAAGAAGGCGAGGAGCTGGTGCGCGCCATTAGTTCATGGCTAACGGTCGACACTAGCAGCCGGAGAATCGTAAGGGCTAACAGGCTCATGGATGGCTTTCCTTTGAATGAAGAACGTTTATTTGATGAAAATCCTGAAAAGCTGATGCAACCCGAGCCGGAAATATCGGGAGAACCAGTTCCGGTATGTTTTACCGAAACCGACATGAACCAACACATGAACAATGTAAGTTACATTGATCGTATTATCAATGCCTATCCCTTTGACTTTCTAATGGAGCATCGGGTAAGTGGTTTCGAAATCAATTTTTTGAAAGAAGCTGTTCCGGGCGAGCTACTTAAAGTACAGCAACAGTCACTGGGCGAATTGTCCTTTCTCAACAACATTGTAAATGCAGACGATGGCAGCGAGTTGGTTCGCACGCTGATGCGCTGGAGCCGGGTTTAAACAGCATTTATTAAAAAATAAAAGAGGGATATTCGTTGCGAACATCCCTCTTACTTGTGTATTCAGAATTTATTTTTTAATCACCCTGAACATGTTTTGTGCATTGTCACTTTCGACAACCATAAGGTACATGCCGGGTCTTTCAATGCTTACTTCGCCCGACAGGCCAATGTCATTCATACTTTTCACCTTGTTTCCAAGCAAATCGAAAACTATGATGCGCTTGACCGGTTCATTGCTGGTGACGGTAAAGCTTGCGTTACTGATGGTAGGAAATACCTTAACCGCATTGTTCTCAAGACTTACACTACTGGTTCCAATGGTGAAGTTAATGGTATAAGTAACGATGGTACTGCCATCCTCGGCGGTAACCACGATGGTGGTAACACCGGGTACACTTGCGGCATTGTTTATCACTGCGATGGCGGCCGAATTGCTTGTAGTTGCTGTCACAACAGGTACATTGCTTGTTCCCGCAGGAAGCACCACGTCGTAGCTTAGCTGGCTTGAGGCAAACCCTTCAATGCTTACACCATCAACATTGATAGCACTTAAGCTGGCATCATCCGAAAGTTCGTAAGTGAAATTGACCGTGTAGGTGGCAGTTGTTTCGCCATCGCTTGCGGTAACATTTACGGTACTGGTTCCCGGCAGGCTTTCTGCATTGGTAATAACAATGCTTGCTTCTGCATCGGTGCTGCTTGCCGTAAGTGCTGGCACCTCGCTAACACTGTTTTCAAGCACTACATCGTAGCTGTAGGTTGCAGGATCGAAACCATCAACTGTAGTGCCGTTAACTGCTAAATCGCTCAGGCTGGCATCGTTTGATGTTTCGATGCTGAAAGTGATGGTATAGGTATTGATGGTAGTTCCGTCGGCTGCGGTAACCAGTACTGTGGCAACTCCGGGAACTGTGGCAGCATTGGTTACCACCGCTGTTGCCGCTGTATTGCTTGTACTGGCTGTTACGACAGGAGCACTGGTTGTTCCTTCTGGAAGCGCTATATCATAGTTCAGCTTGTACGATGCAAAAGTTTCGATGGTATCTCCATCGAGCATTAGACTGGCCAGTGTGGCATTGCTGCTCTCATCTTCAACAGGGAAGCTGATTGAACGCATGGCAATGGTATTGTCATCCATTACACCACTGTAAATATTGCATTCGAAAACCGAACCAATCCAGGTGGCATCGTTCACATAACCACTTTTCCCGATGTAGGCAAGTGCATTACTCAGGTTCGAAATCAGTTTGGTACCGGTTACGGCAGTTCTGTTAACCAGTAGTCCGTCGATGTACCAGCTGATTGAATCGTAGGTAAGTGTACTAACAACATGGTGGGGCATGCCATCGTCGAGCAGAAGACCGTCGACCCCATTTTCTACACCCCAGGGGCTTGAATAACTTCCGGTTGAAATGGCTGCACGACTTTTTCCACCATTGGCAACAGCAGTATAATAATAGTCGGTTCCAAATGATCCGGTGGTGTTTCCGAAATAAGTCAACATGGTATTTCCGCCGTTTTCACCACTACCTGCAGTGATGTAAGCTTCGACAGTGATTGCAGGATAGGTGTTAATGGCAATTTCTTCGCCGGGCAGTTCAATGTATTGTCCCTGTTCCAGCGCAATGTAGGTTCCATTTTCAACAGTACCACCGGCTATTACTCCGTCAGCTCCACCTACCACGTCTTTGGCTGTGCCATCGGCAAAGGTATAAGCATGTTTCAGGCTTAATGATGTTTCAACTACGTAATGTATTACATATTTGAGGCTGTAAATGCCATCGGCTGAAGTGACTGTTAACTCAATGGCTCCCATGTTTCCGTTGATGGCATGATTTCCGGTTCCTTCAAGGGTGACTGACTGGTCGCGCGGACTTGCATTGACGTTAACAGATGTAGTTCCTTCTGCAAGCGTTACATAGTACTCGGTGGTTTTACTGTTAAATCCTGGTTTGAATGAAACGCCTTCGATGTATAGCGTGTCGAGATCAAGGTTTGCTCTTGGGAATGATTCAACATAAGTACCACCAGTAATGAGTCCGTTTAGTGGATTGGTCGTTGCGTCAAGTGCATAACTTGGTGTAGGAACATCAAAGTTGTAGTAAGCCAGCAAACCGTTTTCACTTCCGCTTAATATTTCGTAGCTGTTGGCTTCTATTGTTTCCTGCGATAATGAATCGTTCCAGATCCTCACTTCGTCAATTAATCCGTTAAACGCACGGGCTTCGGCATCGCTGTCCCATCCAAGGTAAAGTTTGCCTTTTGAAAAGTCGATGGGATCGCTGCTAACCGTCATGCTTGTTTTTACCCCATCGAGATAGATGGTCCGGCTGTTGGCTGTCATTACCACTGCAACATGGTGCCAAACATCGGGCGCTACCACATCGGCCAGGGTGCCATATTCCTCGGGAATATTACTCATATAGCGCAAACGGCCTGCTCCCTGCCAGTCTGATGAATATTGGATGCCTGCATGTCCGTCTTCCGAACGGAGGTAAAGCATACCGGTATTGGCAGCCTGACTTCCGTTAGGTTTCATCCACATTTCGATGGTATAAGGGAAATTGTATAATGAAAGCCCCGAAAGATTAATATTGCTTTCATTTCCATTGCCTCCGGGCAGGCTGATGGCATAGTTCTTACCATCGGCTTCCTCGATGTTCAGTTGATAAGTTGTTGATGTACTGGCATCGGCCGAAGTAACAGTAAGTGAAGCAGTGCCTGTTCCATTACTTAGTGTAACTGTTCCGTTCCCGCTAACTGTTGCCTCTCCGAATGTAGCAATACCATTCACATCAACACTGGTTGTTCCGGAAGGTACAACAACCTGGTAGTTCAGTTCGTATTTGTTGAATACAGGATGAAGTGCGCCCGCTGAAACATCAATGCCCGACAGGGTTGCATCCGAAGAGCCTTCGTCTACAAAGATCTCGACGAAGTACGAATATTCAGATCCGTCGAGTCCGGTTACAATAATTTCAACTCCGATGCCATCGCCGGAAAAATTAACAATGCCGTTACTGATTTCATTACCAAGCCCATCATACATGGCTACAGAAGAGCCAGCTTCTGTGGTTTCATAGCTGAGCTGGATTGAAGTGGTTCCATAAGGAACGAGTAGCTCGTATTCTGAATTCTCAGAACTAAATTCCGGCGATATTGTTCCTTCGCTTGGCGTAAGTGATGCCAATGTTGGGATGGAGGTTTCGATTGGAAAGTCGAGTGAACGTTCAAGGACGGTTGCATCATCCATGATACCACTGTAAATGTTAAATTCAAACAGTGTTCCCAGCCATGTGGGGTCGTTGGCATAACCACCTCTTCCAAGCCAGGCAAAGTCGTTACTCAGGTTGGCAATGCTGTTGTGTGCGTCAAAAGCCGTATTGCCAATGAATACACCGTTTACATACAGATTCAGATTGTTGCTTTCCATGGTCACTACCAGGTGGTAGGTTGCGTTGAGTGTATTGGAGGGGTCGAAGGTAACCGCATTTTCTGCCGCCCAGGGTTCAGCCACGTTGCCGCATGAAATGGCAGCTCTTGTTGCAGGTCCATCCCAGTGGCTGGGGGCAAGAAAAGTACCATTGGCACCCAAACCGGGTGAGCCTTCCGAACCACCAAAATACCACAGCATTGAATTGTCCGGGGTAATTGTAGTGGCCATCGTGTAGGCCTCAAAAGTAATGCTGGAGTAAGTGTTAATTGCAATTTCGGCGGCAGGCAGTTCAATATAAGCACCATTTTCAGCCGATACAAAAGCCCCGTTGATTACATTTCCACCAACAAATGATCCATTGGCTCCGCTCACTTCATCGTTGGCGGTTCCATCACTAAAGGTGTACGAATGTTTCAGTGTTAACTGTGCAAAAGCAAAGTGAACAAACAGAAAAGAAATAGCTAATAGAAGTAAATTTTTTTTCATAGTAAGAAGTTATTGTGTGTCTTGTATTAATAATTTGTAATTAATATAAAAATCAAGATCAATTTATCAATTTAGATGATGTTGGCTCATCATGAATTCGACAATGAATTGAATTTTTTCGGCATTTCAATTTTTCAAGTATTAAACAATGTCCAATAAATCAGCGATTATGTAGTGTAAAGGGGGGAGTTCAAATAATTAATCTGAATATGAAACAAGAAACGAAGGTGAATGGTTTAAGGGAAGGTCGAAAGGTTTTGTTGATCTTATTTTTTATTTGCAAATATTTGGAATTATCAAGTGTGAAAAAACACAGAACAAGCGAAAACTGAATAAATGTTTGTTCGCTGAGCCAATTATTCCAGCCAGTTTTCAATGCGCTTTAATTTTTCATCCATCGGACTATGCCCGTCGAGCCAGTGAATTTCAAATCCTTGTTTTTCCATCCGGCGAAACCAGGTCATCTGGCGTTTGCTAAACTGGTGAATGGCGGTTTCAAGCTGGCTGAACATTTGTTGATAATCGAGTTCGCCCAACAGGTATTGCGTGATGTACTTGTATTCTAAGCCGTAATACAGCAATTGCTCAGGACTTAGGCCTTGTTCAAGAAGCTGCTTGACTTCGTCGGCCATCCCTTCGTCAAGTCTTGCTTTTAGTCTTTGGCTGATTCTTCTGCGACGTGCTTCGCGGTCAAATTTTATTCCCACTATCAGGCTGTTAATTTCGGGGAACCAGGTGTTTATTTCAGGATTATTGGCATAATAGGCTTCAATTTCGATGGCCCTGATGGCTCTTTTACGGGTATCGATATCGCTGCGGTTGTGCAGGGCTTTATAGTTTTTCAACAGTTCGCTCAGTTCATTCAGATCCTTTTTCTCAAGTTGTGTTCGTAATTCTTGATTCACAGGTACGTTGATCAATTTGTAGCCTTTCAGCACCGCATCGATGTACATGCCACTGCCACCGCACAACACAGGTAATTTTCCACGCTTCTGTATGTCTTCAAAAACGGAAATGAAATCACGTTGATATTCAAATACATTGTATTGATAACCGGCATCAACAAGGTCGATCAGATGGTAGGATACCGGGCGGCCATCGACGGTATAGTCAGCAAGATCTTTTCCGGTTCCGATGTTCATGCCGCGGTATACCTGGCGCGAGTCGGCCGATATAATTTCACCATCAATTTTTACTGCCAGATGAGCTGCAACACTTGTTTTTCCCGATGCAGTGGCACCCAGCAATGTGACCATATTGTACTTGCTCATTTTCAATTCAGGTTTTTGTTCGAATTGCTTTTTGATGCTATTTCTTAATGTTAAGCCGATGGAGGCATTTGCCAAAAAGGTTTCAGTTTTACAAAACTAATGTATTTTTGTGGTAATTTTAGCGCTAACAATAAACCATGAACAAAGAGCCATTTCTTCATAAAGCTGAGAAGCTAATCACTGGAATATTTACAGAGAGCTTTATCTTACTGACCCGTCCGGGAGAGATTTGGGAAAGCCGGATTAAGCAAAATCAGAATGAAAAGGCCATTTTTATGCGATTTTTCTTTCCCGGTTTGCTCATCGTATTTCTTTCGGTGATGGTGGGCGATCTCTTGTTTGAATCACGTTATGGTTTCCTGTTTACTGATTCATTAATAAAGGCGGTTCGCAAGTTGCTCATCTTGTTAATGAGTTATTTTGCAGCCATCATGATTTTATACGAGGTTTCGCGCTGGTACCGTATACCAGTGGGCTTCGATACTTCAAAAAGAATTGTGGTTTATTCGATGCTGCCTGTGGTATTGCTGACTATACTGACAAGTATCTTCCCGTTTTTTGACCTCATTGGAATACTTGGATTGTACTCGTTTTACCTGGTCTATTCAGCCTTGATCAGTATTTATGAAATCAAACCGCTTCGCAACATTTCCTACCTTAGCCTGTTATTGGGAGGAATGTTCATGGCCTTTGTGCTGATTTCGTTTCTTTTGAGTAAACTTACTGCATTAATTATTTATTAACATGGGACTTAAGCCACGCAATAAAATCAATATTAAAAACAAGAAAGCCTTTTTCGAATACGAAATTATCGATAAATATGTAGCGGGAATCCAGTTGCAGGGGACCGAAATCAAGTCGATAAGAGAGGGAAGGGCCGGGCTGGTTGACTCCTATTGTCAGTTCTTTTCGGGAGAACTGTATGTTAAGAACATGCATATTTCGGAATATAAGTTTGGTTCTTTAAACAATCACGAATCGAAGCGTGAACGCAAATTGCTGCTTCAGAAAAGGGAACTCGACAAGCTGGAACGAAAATTAAAAGAATCGGGGCTTACCCTTGTACCACTTCGATTGTTCATGACCGACAGTGGTCTGGCCAAGTTGGAGCTTGCCCTTGCCAAAGGAAAGAAAACTTTCGACAAGCGGGAAACGCTCAAGCGGAAAGATGCCAAAAGAGACATCGACCGGGCAATGAAAGTGTAGGTTTAAAAACATGAGCCGAAAAAAAGAAACCCTGCCTTTTGGGCAGAGTTCCTGTTTTCATGGCTAATTATTTGCATTCGTTATCTTTCTCTGATTATGGTGATTTTTTCATCTCCATTCTTTAATATTTCTTTCTCAAAACTTTTGATGTCGGGGTCGTTCAGGTTGATCTGATTGCCCTGAAACTGGCGTCCTTGAGTTGCGCGCTGACGCCTGTTGCCGTAGGCCTGCCGATTGCCATTGGGGCGTTGATTAGCGTATGCTTTCTGCATGCCGTAACCTTGATTGCCGCGTTGGTTTATACCCATTCTACTCCGCGGAAAATCTTCTGTATCGGTAAATTCACGGGTAAGGCCGCAAGGGGTTTTCATCACAATTACCCTGGTGCTGTCACCATTCTCATCTACCGTGATTTCATAATCAATCTCTTCTGCATTGCTCCACATCATTCCTCTTCCTCCGTGACCCTGCATTCTGAATTGTCGGTAAGCCTGTTGACCGCCATTTGCATAACGGGGACCGTAAAAGCCTCTGAAATTACCATCAAGTTCGACTACCACACTGTCGACAGTGGTGCTTCCATCGGCTGCAATTTGTACTGTTTTAATAATGCGTTGTGTTTTTACTGAATCGTTTTGTGCCGAAGCCCAGCCTGCTGTAAACAGAATAAGTGCAAGGGCCATGATTTGTTTTGTTGTTTTCATCTTTTTATATTTCTTAAGTTGTTAATTGCCTGTTGGATAAAGATTGTTTTCTTTGGATTCTCCGGCTACCCGAATGGAACTCGCCATACAATCATTTATCTGTGTGCGAAATGTATTTCACATGGCTCGTTTCATTTTCTTTATTTTTAAAGTTTTACTTTACGATTGATGAAACAAATGTACTTGCTATCCATGCCTGTTTTCAGTTAAGAGATTTATAAAAACTCTTAAGGAAAAGTTAAAGTTGTGAATCGCAGTAGAATAAATCGTTACTTTTGAATCATGAGCAAGCTGAAGGTAAATGCATTGATCGTTCTGATGGCCATTTCGCTGGCGGGGATTATATTTTTACAGCTGTTGTGGATGAAAAATGCTGTGCAGCTGAAAAATGAAATATTTCAGCAAAATGTGAATGAGGCACTGAGACAAACTTCACACAGAGTGGAAACCATCAATGATGTTTTCTGGGTACGACGATTGGTGGGGCCTGCACATCAGCCGGGGCGAAATGACTTAATGCCCGGAAGCCGGCGTAATTTTCAATTTGAATATCAAATCGAAAGCGATAGTGTGAAAGCAGATCGAAAGGCAGGTTTGCAAAGCCGGATCGGACAATGGACGATGGAAAATACCCCCGATTCTCTGAACAATAGAGAGCTGAAGATCGAAATTTACAAGGTCGATTCGCTTATTGAAAAATGGGAAGAACGTATCGAGCACAATATCACCATTGTTTACGATTCAATCTCAAAACAACGAAATTACAGACCAAACGATCATCGGGGTCGCTTTGGAGCACGAACTGAAAGATTGAAGCAAATGGCAGGGCGCATGGTTTTCGAGAGTTGGGCAAGCGGGCAGCAACAAACACCCGATACGGCTTTAATTAATGCTTTGCTCTACGATGAACTGAAGCAGCGAAATATTTCATTGCCTTTTGAAATGGGCGTATTTTATGCCGACGACAGGCTGATTGCATCGCCGGGTGCCGACAGCCTGCTTTTAAGCAGTTCAACACATCGGATAAAACTTTTTCAGGGAGCAATTTTTGATCACAACAACCAACTTTCGGTTTATTTTCCACGGCAGAATTGGTTTGTATTAAAAACACTTTTGCTCCCTGCCATACTTTCACTTTTGTTGTCGGGGCTTGTATTGGCTGTGTTTGTTCTGAGTATCTATTACATTTTACGTCAGAAAAAGGTTTCAGCCATGAAATCCGACTTCATCAACAACATGACCCATGAATTCAAAACGCCATTGGCGACCATCTCGGTGGCGGCCGATACCATTCTGAACCCCAAAGTAATTGACAATCGGGAGCAGGTCACAAAATTCACCAGGGTAATCAAGGAGGAGAATAAAAGAATGAATCAGCAGGTGGAGACCATACTGCAAATTGCCCGGCTTGACAAGCGGGAGTTTGAGTTTAAATTTGAACAGCTCAATCTGCATCAGCTTGCCCAAAAGGCTGTCGAGGCAATTCGTCTGCAGGTAGAAAAACGGGGAGGGAGCATTGAAGCAGCCTACAAGGCAGAGCATGCCGTGGTAATGGCCGACCAGCAACATGTTTTCAATTTAATCAACAACCTGCTCGATAATGCCAACAAGTATTCGCCCGGGGAACCGGTAATCAGCATAAGCACTTTCAATTCCGAACGGGGAGTATGGTTGAAGGTGAGCGACCAGGGCATTGGCATGAGCAAGCAGGTACAGCAAAAGGCCTTTGAACATTTTTATCGCGAAACAAGCGGAAATATTCATAATGTGAAGGGTTTTGGCTTGGGCTTAAGTTATGTGAAGGCGGTGGTTGAAGCTCATCACGGTGAGGTAGGTATCGAAAGTCAGCCTGGTTCAGGCACTACTTTTAGTGTGTTTTTTCCCTTTGTCCACAATGATTAAAACAGCAGAAAGGCATGATCAAAAAAATATTCTTTGTAGAAGATGATTTGAGCTTTGGCTCGGTAATGAAATCGTATCTCGAACTGAGCGACTATCAGGTCGACTGGGTTGATGACGGGCAGAATGCAGTCAAAGAGTTTGAAAGAGGGGTGTACGATCTGGTGCTGCTCGATGTGATGCTGCCTCATGTTGATGGTTTTACCATTGGGAAGAAAATAAAGGAACTCAAACCCGACTTACCACTTATTTACCTTACTGCGAAGTCGTTAAAGGAAGATATTCTTAAAGGTTACGGTCTGGGGGCCGATGATTATATAACAAAACCCTTCGACTCGGAAGTTTTACTTTGTAAAATTGAAGCAGTAATGAAGCGAAGAGCAGGTGAGCCGGAAACCGTAGCAAAGGAAAGCTTTCAGATTGGCTCCTATCACTTCAATTTTCGCCGGCGACAGGTGATCAGAAACGCGCAGGTACAGCAGTTGTCGCCCAGGGAAGCCGAATTGCTCCGGATGCTTTGTTTGAACATCAATGAATTATTGGCCCGTGAAGAAGCCTTGAAAAAAATATGGGGCGACGACGATTACTTTACCGCCCGCAGCATGGATGTGTATGTCACCAAATTAAGAAAATACCTGAAAGACGATCCCGATGTGGGAATTAAAAATATACATGGAAGCGGTTTCATTCTTGAGGTAAATCAGTGATTCTTTCTCCCTGTTTCTGAGTGACTGCCGGTATACTGAACCAAAAAGTACTTCCCTTTCCTTCAGCAGAATTGAAGCCAATACTTCCTCCCATGGCTTGAGTTAGTGCTTTGCAAATGGAAAGTCCAAGGCCAATTCCCGGTACCTGTTTATTGGCAGGGCGGTTAATCTTCGAAAAACGACTGAATATTTTGTGCTGCTCCGACTGTGGAATTCCAATCCCGTTATCACTTACCTTAAACAGCAATTGCTGATCGTTTAATGCTACGTTTATTCTTATGCTTCCCTTTTGGGTGTATTTGATGGCGTTTGAAATCAGGTTAATGAGTACCTGTTTGGTGTGTCCGGCGTCAATCATGTAAGTTGTCTGGCCTTGTCCGATGTTCAGCTCATACGAAAGCTTCAATTCTGAAAATTTGTGCAGTGGATGACTGTGTTCAATCATTGAGCGGCAATCGTCGATGAGTTTTTCCAGTGCTGTTTTCCGCAGTTCAAATTTTACCTGCCCCGACTCGATCAGCGATATGTCCACAATGTCCTTGATGAGGTTATTCAGGTAGTTTGAGTTTTTAAGAATCTGTTCGGTATAGATTTGGCTTCTGGGGTGTTCTTCAAATTCCGACTGAAGTAATTCGGAAAAGCCCATGATGGCATTCATCGGGGTTCGAATGTCGTGTGAAAGGTTGGCCAGAAAAACCGATTTTAGCCGATCGGCATTTTCTGCTTTGATTTTTTCTTCGTTGAGCTGCTTGTTCTTTTTTATTACTTCCTTTTTTAATTTTGTTTCCGAATTAATTGATTGCTCAAGTGCATTCAGTAGCAGTGCCAGCGGAATGGCAGTTAATGAATTAAAAATAATTACGTTCGATCCAATGGCAATCCACGACATGGTATCGTAGGTGTTGAAGAAAATGGTGTCGAGCCATTGCATGCGAATGGCAAAGGCCAGTGCCAGCATTATGGCAATGTTAATGAGTACAGTACTCACCGAGGCCCATAAACCTAGCAGTAAGGCAGCTATTAGTGAAGTACTGGCCATCCATATCAGTCCCGGCCCCATGGGCCCCAGTATAACGAGAAGAATAATACTCAGGACGTATAAAATGACAATGATGATGATGATTTTTGCCCGAAGTGGAATGCGTTTGATGAAGATGACACCAAGCAGCATAAAATAAACAAGCAGGTCGCTGATGGTGATTACATGAGTCTGTTCTTTAATTGAAACAGCAAGATTCGGAACAATGGCTATGGTACCAAATACCAGAAATGCGAGCATTAATCCGCCAAAAATCTTTTCTCTCCAATACCACAGGCCATCAGTTGGGGAGTAAGTTTTGTTTTGGAAGAAATAGTGCTCAACGCCGCGAAAAATCTGATTTATTCTTCTTCTCACCTTGTATTTTACCCTTTTTACGAGTGGTAAAGTACAAAATTATTGGCAATAAATACTTAAGCACTTGTTAAAAAATGAATGCATATTCATTTTGCCATCAGCAGTATTGGTCCGAAGCTGTTTTTCGCCGTCTGTTTATGATAGCATCTTTTTCTTTCCAAATTCCTTGTCAATTTTCAGGAAAGGAATTAGCAACAAACCCGGAATGGTGCAAACGATTACCCAGATGAAAAAGAATTCATAATTGAGCTGGTCCTGAATCCAGCCGCTGAGCATGCCGGGCACCATCATGCCCAGTGCCATCAGTCCGGTGGCAATGGCGTAGTGCGAAGTACGTGTATGCCCCTGTACAAAGTAGATGAGATAAAGCATGAAGGCGGTAAAACCAAAGCCGTATCCAAATTGCTCGAGGGCAATTAATCCCTGAATCAAAAAAATGTTTTCAGGCAGAAAGCGGGCCATGTACCAATAGGCCGCATTGGGCAGGTTCATGGCCAACGCCATGGGCCACATCCATTGCCGTAATCCTCTTTTTGCAACGGCCATTCCACCAAGAATACCACCCAGCACCAGTCCGGTAACACCAAGGGTTCCGTAGGCCCAGCCAACCTGCTCGTTGCTTAGGCCAAGGCCTCCGGCTTGAGGGCTGTCGATCAGAAAAGGCTGAGCCAGTTTGGTGAGCTGGGCTTCTCCCAAACGATAGAAAAGCACAAACAGCATAAAAACTACAATGTTGTTTTTTTTGAAGAAGGAGATGAAGGTGGCAAAATATTCGGTAATGGCTTTCTTACCACTGCTTAATTTCATTAACGGATCGGACGCAGGGCGTGGCATGATGCGCAGGTGATACAGTCCAATGAGCAAATAAACAAAGCCCGAAAAAAGCAAAACAAACATCCATGAGGTGGCCGCACGATGGCCTCGTTCAATGAGCACACCGCTCAGGTACACCAATCCGCCCTGGCCTGCAATGGCTGCAATCCGCCAGAAAGTATTCCTGATGCCCACAAAAAATGATTGCTGGTATTCACTCAATCCCAGCATGTAAAAACCATCGGCTGCGATGTCGTGTGTGGCCGACTGAAAAGCAATGAGCCAAAAGAAAATGATACTCCATCGGAGATAGCCTTCAAGGGGCAGGGTGAGCCCGATGGATGCAATGAGCACCCCCATTATAATTTGCATGCTAACAATCCAGCCACGTTTGGTTTTGAAGTGATCGATAAAGGGACTCCAAAAAGGTTTGATGACCCAGGGAAGATAAAACCAGCTGGTGTAAAAGGCGAGTTCGGTGTTGCTCAGTCCCAGGTTTTTGTACATTACTGTTGAAACCACAATGACCAGAATGTAGGGAAAGCCCTGTGCAAAATATAACGAAGGCACCCAGGCCCAGGGATGAATGCTGCGATGTTTATGCTTCATGAAGTTAAAAGAAAGAAAAATATGTGAGTTCTCAAGGTGCTGATTTGTATTTGTTCGAGAATTTGCAGCGTTTTTAATTGAGAATAGGGATTGAGCTTCAGGTCCGAATTCAATTTTACACATCTACTGTGGTTAAAAGCATATTAATTATGCTGAAAGCAGGACAGAATGAAGCCGGAAAAAAGAAATTGAAACTTTCATTTTTTGTTTCTTTGCACCATGAAGCTGAATTTGAAAACAACACCCTTTCCGTTTAAGGTCAATCAATTTCCGTTTTTCTATGGCTGGGTCATTCTGGCTGCCGGAACCATTGGGGTAATTATGAGTTTGCCGGGTCAAACCATGGGCGTTTCGGTTTTTACCGATTACCTGATTGCAGCCCTGCGTATTGAACGCACTTCGCTAAGTCTGGCCTATCTGCTGGGAACGGTCATCAGCGGCTTTATGATTACCCGGGCAGGCAAGTATTACGATAAATACGGAGCGCGGGTAATGGCCATGCTGGCAGGTTTCATGCTGGGCCTGATGGCCATTGGTTTATCGAAGGTCGATTTCATGGTCGATGCCATCACACGCTGGCTGGGCTCGTCGTACCGCGAATACATCGCCATTGTTTTGCTGGTTTTTGGCTTTTGGGGCATTCGTTTTTTTGGTCAGGGCATACTCACCATGGTCAGCCGGAACATGGTGATGAAATGGTTCGAAAGTCATCGCGGACTGGCCAATGCCATCATGGGGGTTTTCGTTTCATTTGGCTTTTCCTACGCACCCCGTTTGCTGAACGACCTGATTGAATACGATGGTTGGCGTGCAGCCTGGGGAGTTATTGGTCTTTTTGTAGGCATCGTTTTCGTAATTTTTGCACTGGTCTTTTTCCGCGACAATGCCAGGGACTGTGGGGTAGAGCCTGACGGTAAACTGGGCCGGGTTAAGAACAAATTATTTTCGAAAAAAGCAGCGCTTGAAAAGGAATTTACCCTCAAACAGGCTCAAAGAAAATATTCTTTCTGGGTATTTAATCTGGGCATTGCCCTCAATGCCCTGTTTGTAACCGCTTTTACCTTTCATGTGGTGTCGATATTTAAACAGGCCGGGTTTGATCGTGAAAGCGCCATCGCCATATTTCTTCCCGCTTCGTTTATTGCAGTAGTCTTCAATTTTGTGGGTGGCTGGATCAGCGACTACATCCGATTGAAGTACTTATTAATCATTAACATGGTTGGAATTGCCATTGCCGGGTTTGCACTTACACAACTCAATACAGCAAATGTAGCTTACTACCTCCTTATTGTTGGAAATGGCATTATGAGTGGCTTGTTCAGTGTAATCAATACGGTAAGCTGGCCGCGTTTTTTTGGGGTGAAACACCTGGGGGCTATTTCGGGTTACTCGATGAGCTGGACGGTCATTGCCAGCGCGCTGGGACCCTATCTTTTTAGTCTTTCGCTTAAATACAGTGGCTCGTATACCCTGGGAAGTATCATTGTGATTGCGCTGGCGCTTACGCTGATGGTTCTCGGACTAAAAGCAAATAATGTAGAAGCCGAAGCAGCTTAGTACTGCTTCGACTCGAACCATCGTTTTATACGTTAAAGCGGAAATGCATGATGTCGCCATCCTGAACTACATAGTCTTTGCCTTCAACACCCATTTTACCGGCTTCCTTGCAGGCGGCTTCCGATCCGTATTTGAGAAAGTCGTCGTACTTAATTACCTCGGCACGGATAAAGCCTTTTTCAAAGTCGGAGTGGATGACCCCGGCAGCCTGAGGAGCGGTATAACCTTCGTGGAAAGTCCAGGCACGTACTTCTTTCTCACCGGCGGTAAAGTAAGTTTTTAGATTCAGAATCTTATAAGCAGACTTGATCAGTTTGGCAACGCCCGATTCCTTTAATCCCAGATCTTCCAAAAACATCTGACGTTCTTCGAAACTTTCGAGCTCGGCAATGTCGGCTTCGGTGGCGGCGGCAATTACCAGCACCTCGGCATTTTCTTCGGCAGCAGCAGCTTTTACCTGATCGACAAAGTCATTGCCGCTAACAACAGCAGCTTCGTCAACGTTACACACGTAAAGAACCGGTTTGTCGGTTAAGAGGAACAGATCGGATACCAGGGCACGGTTGGGAGCATCGAGCTCGAGGGTGCGGGCTGCTTTACCGCTTTCGAGCACGGCTTTGTATTTCTCCAAAAGCTCCAATACTTTCAGCGCTTTTTTGTCACCACCGGTACGGGCCTGCTTGGCAATTTTGGTGATGCGGGCTTCCACTGTTTCAAGGTCTTTAATCTGAAGTTCAAAGTCGATGGTTTCCTTGTCACGCAGCGGATTGATGCTTCCATCGACGTGGGTAATGTTTTCGTTTTCAAAACAACGCAACACATGAATAATCGCATCGGTTTCGCGAATGTTTCCGAGGAATTTGTTGCCCAGGCCTTCGCCCTTGCTGGCTCCCTTAACCAGTCCGGCGATGTCGACAATCTCAACAGTGGTAGGAACAACACGCTGTGGTTTAACCAGCTTTTCCAGCTCGTTCAGGCGTTCGTCGGGCACAGTAATTACGCCTATGTTGGGTTCAATCGTGCAAAACGGAAAGTTTGCCGATTGTGCTTTCGCATTCGATAAACAGTTGAACAGGGTTGATTTACCCACATTGGGCAAGCCCACAATACCACACTTTAAAGCCATATCTTTTCTTATTCTGAATTTGAGCTTGCAAAAATAGTTTTTTTAAGTCAAAATACTTTCAAATACCATTTTTTGCTACTTTTAAGTGCTAATGGCAAAAGTAGCTTAAACAAAGATAACATTCCGGCTCGAAGTGATACTTTCAATTTGTATACCCACGTATAATTACAATATTGTTTCATTGGTCAACACACTGCATGAGCAGTTACTTGCATCTTCAATCAGTTTTGAAATACTGGTTGTTGATGATTGCTCTGATGACAGAAGTTGTGTTGAAGTCAATCAAAGTATCAGGCAGTTAAGCAATACCCGTTTTATTCAACTTGATAAAAACTGCGGCCGGTCGTTTGTTCGAAATTACCTGATTCAGCAGGCTAACGGAGAATTTCTGCTTTTTCTCGATGGAGACGTATTTCCGTGTACCAACGATTTTATTCAGCATTATTTATCGAAGCGGCATGCAGGAGATGTTATTGTTGGAGGCCTGCGTTATCGTGAGCAGTTGAAGGATGAACGCAATGCACTCAGGTGGCGCTACGGAGTAGAGCGTGAAGCGCTATTAGCGAAGGAGAGAAAAAGGAAGCCTTACAGTTCATTTATGTCGGGTAATTTTTTGATCAATGCAAAAGTATTTTCCCGGCTTCGGTTTGATGAATCGCTAAAGAAATATGGTCATGAGGATACGCTTTTAGGGCTTGCCCTAAAGAAGGACCAATACACTATCAAACACATTGATAATCCTGTTTTTCACGATGGCCTTGAAAGCAATGAAGTATTTCTGGAAAAGACGCGGATAGCTGTTGAAAATTTATATCAGCTGATTACTAATCACCCGGCTGCGACTGATTTATTCAAAGAGGTAAAATTGTTGAAACTTTATAAGATTTTACAAAGCATCCTACTAAATAAACCTGTGGCCCGTTGGTTTCACAGAAATGAGAAGCAACTGGCCACAGGCTTATGTTCAGGAAAACTGAGTTTGCGTTATCTCGACTGGTACAAATTGGGGTATTTGTGCCAAATCAGTTTGCAAAAACATGCTTAATTTTCAAATTCTCCAAAGTATTTCATAAACTGTACCCGCTCGTACTGCTCGGGATGATCTGTTTTTTGGGCGCTGGCCATTCCTTTTAAGGCATCAATTGATTCGATCTGATGTTCATCCATCCAGTTGGAAAGTCCCTGAACAATGTCCTTCACCAGCTCGTATCCGTTTTTATAAATGCCCGAAACTACTTGCACGGCACTGGCTCCGGCCATGATCATCTTGATGGTGGTTGTCTGGTCGTGTACTCCGGTGCTGGCAGCCAGTTCGCATTGTACGTGTCCCGAAAGCAGACCAATCCAGCGCAAGGACTGAAGGTATTCAAAGGGATGACTCAGAATTTTTGCCGGTACCAGTTCGCGGTTTTCAATGTCGATATCGATGTTGTAGAAACGGTTGAACAGGGTGATGCCTGCAATTCCGGTTTCCGACAGGGCTTTCACCATGCGCGCCAGATCGGAAAAATAAGGCGACAACTTAATGCTTACCGGTATCTTCACCGTTTCGAGTACCTTTTTGATGGTTTTGAAATAATAATCCTCTACCTGCTGAGCCGTGCGGTTCAGGTCGGAGGGAAGTACAAAAAGGTTGAGCTCAAGGGCATCGGCGCCGGCTTCGGCCAGCTTGCCTGCAAAAAATGCCCAGTCGCTGCCCGAAGTACAGTTAATGCTTGCTACCAGCGGAACTTCCACGCCTTCGGCTTTAGCACCCTTAATCAGTTCGAGGTACTGCCTTATTTTGTCATTTTTGATTTCGTAGTCGAAATAATCGAGGTGTTCAAGGTTGTGGTGTCCAACGGCCTGTTTTTCGAATTCACTCTGGTATTCATTGTAAATCTCTTCTTCGAAAACCGATTTGAGTACAATGGCACCGGCTCCGTTTTCGGCCAGTAGTTTTATTTTGTCGATTGAATTAGAGAGTCCCGAGCTACCGATAATTACCGGTGTTTTTAAGTCTAATCCAAAAAATCGGGTGCTTAAATTTGCCATTATAATGTGTTTCTGGGTTAATGGTTAATGATTTTTTTGAATCTTATTGATGGATTCTAATATTCCCAACAAGCATCCGTAATCCCTATGAGAAATTTCAGACATAGATGGTTTCTGCTAAAATTTGTTTTTTGCCTTTTCCACAAATTTAGTCATTCTTTTGCTCACCTGAAAGGTACTCATGCATGGCACCGGCTGCATTGCGTCCGTCGCCCATGGCGAGAATTACGGTTGCTCCGCCGCGCACAATGTCGCCACCGGCAAAGATTACAGGGATGGATGACTGCATTTTGTCGTTCACCTCGATGGTTCCCCAGCGGCTTACCTGCAAATCGGGGAGACTGGCGGGAATAAGCGGGTTGGGCGAAACACCAACAGCTACAATCACCAGGTCAACATCGATGTCTTCTTCCGATCCTTCGACAGGCACCGGCCGGCGCCGACCCGATGCATCGGGTTCGCCCAGTTCCATGTGCTGGATACGCATTTTGTTCACCCTTCCGCTTTCGTCGGCAAAGTATTCAAGCGGATTGGCCAGGTTCAGAAATTCGATCCCCTCTTCGAGCGCATGTTTTACTTCCTCGACGCGGGCAGGCATTTCAACCCGTGAGCGGCGGTAAACAATCATGGCCCTTTCGGCACCCAGACGCTTGGCTGTGCGCACCGAGTCCATGGCGGTATTTCCACCACCAATTACGGCTACATTTTTCCCTCTCATCACCAGGGTGTCGTGATCGTCCTGTGCTGCTCCCATCAGGTTTACCCGGGTAAGGTATTCGTTGCTCGACATAATGCCGTTGTAGTTCTCGCCCGGGATGTTCATGAAACGGGGCAAACCGGCTCCACTGCCCACAAAATAGCCCTTGAAGCCTTCGGCGTTGAGTTGTTCAAAGCTGGCCGTACGACCAACAATGAAGTTGGTGACAAATTGAACGCCCATTTTTTTCAGGGTTTCCAGCTCCACATCGACCATGTGGTTGGGGAGCCTGAATTCGGGAATTCCGTATTTCAACACACCGCCAATTTCATGCAGGGCTTCGAATACCGTAACATCGTAACCCAGTTTGGCCATGTCGCCGGCAAACGAAAGTGACGAAGGTCCTGAACCTACGGCAGCTACTTTAATTCCGTTCGAAGGGGCACACTGAGGTACGGCCATGGCACCCGATTCGCGTTCCCAGTCGGCAGCAAAGCGTTCGAGATAACCAATGGCCACCGGCTCTTTTTTCAGCTTCAGGGTATAAAAACACTGGGCTTCGCATTGTTTCTCCTGCGGACAAACACGGCCGCAAACGGCTGGCAGGGCGCTGGTAAGTTTCAGGGTTTGGGCAGCCAGCCCGTATTCTTTTCTTTCTATGTTTTTTATGAATTCAGGAATATTGATCTGAACCGGGCAGCCTTCGATGCAGGTAGGGTTCACGCAATCCATACAGCGCGAGGCTTCGTTAATAGCCTGTTCTTCGCTGAGGCCCAGGTTGACTTCCATGTTTTGATACTTCACCCTTTCGTTGGGATCGACTTCGGGCATGTGTACCCTTTCTTTGTCGGTACGTTCCTTGCCTTTCAGTTTTTTGCGGAGTTCAATCCGCCATTCCTCTCCTCTTCGCTCTTTAAGGTATTCGTTGATGGTGGTCATTGCAGTCTGGTTTAAAGTTGATTCATGAATTGCTCAAAGGCCTGTTTTTCTTCCTGGCGATAGCCTCCCAGGCGCATGATCATTTCATCGAAGTCGATCTGGTGGGCATCGAATTCGGGGCCGTCGACACAGGTGAATTTGGTCTTTCCGCCAACTGTTACACGACAGGCACCACACATTCCTGTGCCATCAACCATGATTGAGTTGAGGCTGGCCTGGGTGGGAATGTTGTATTTTTGAGTGAGTAGGGCGGTGAACTTCATCATCACAGCGGGTCCTATGGCAATGCACTCATCTACTTTTTCGCGTTGAATTACTTTTTCGGCTCCCTGGGTTACCAGTCCCTTTTCACCATACGAACCGTCGTCGGTCATGATGATGAGTTCATCGCTCCATTTGCGCATTTCTTCTTCAAGAATGATGAGTTCTTTACTACGGGCGGCTAAAATCGTAATGACGCGGTTGCCTGCTTTTTTGAAAGCTTCAACAATGGGAAGCAAAGGGGCAACCCCCACGCCACCGCCACAGGCCAAAACAGTACCCACCTGATGAACGTCGGTCGCCTTTCCAAGCGGGCCAACCAAATCGTGGAGCGAATCGCCCACTTTTAATGCGGCCAGTTTTTCGGTGCTAACGCCTACTTTCTGGGCTATAAGGGTAATGGTGCCTTTGCTTTCGTCGGCATCGGCGATGGTTAAGGGAACCCTCTCCCCATTTTCTGAAACTCTCAGAATTACAAAATTTCCGGGTTTTCGTGCCCGGGCAATAAGTGGTGCTTCTACTACCAGCTTTACTACATGCTCTGAGAAAAACTCCTTTTCTACAATCCGGTTCATCAGGTTATGATTTTCAATTTTTGGTTTTCTTCCACAAAAATAAATTTTCTTTTGAGCCTACCTCGACTCTTCTTCTCAAGAGTTTCAATTATTTGGATTTTTTAAGCAATACACTGAAAGAAAAATCTTCGATATTTTGCTTTGGGCTAAGTTCACAAGAGAAATCTTTTCTATTTTAGAGGTTTTGAATTTTTGAAAATGTATCGCTAAAAACCAGAGCACTTACTTTATGAAAGCCGAAGAAAATACGATTCAGCGTTTGTATCCGAAATGGAATCCACTTTGTTTGTCGCGAGTGGTAATTGATTAATCTCAAGCAGTTTCGTTTTGGAGCAAAGCAAAGAAAAGATATTTATTATGACACTGACCGAGCATCGCTTGTTTGGTCATGTATTGCTGCCTTATTTTATCAGGAAGAATACCCACGGTGCCTTTTATACGGTGGTGACTCCGGTACTGAAGGCTGATGTTGATGCGCAACCCGAACTTTTGGATCAGGCCAGGCGCAAGTTGGTCGAGCTGACCGAAAATTACAGCGATGAAAATCTGGCCCGGCGTTTTTCACGAAAGCTTGGAAGTAAGGAGTTTTTTCAGAAGGTTGATAACGACTTTTTCAACAAACACATTACGCCTTATATCGATAAGCAGGTGGTCGCCTGCATTAATCTGATCAGGAAACATGATGTTCCTTTGTATTTTAAGCCGGTAAAATACAACAACATCTATGAAGAAGACCGGATTGAAGTGCTGGCTTCGAAGGCGCATCCTGTTTTTCATTTTAACCTTGGCGATGAGGGGCTGACCTATCATTTGTCGATAACCCACGAGGGCAAGCCATTTCCACTACTGTACAAAAAGCCGGTTATTGTAAGTGATACGCCCTGCAGGCTGGTGCTTCGTAATCAGCTCATCGGTTTTGAGAAACTTTCGGGGAAACGCTTAACGCCTTTTTTAACAAAGGAGAAGATGAACATTCCGGCGGCTGTAACCGACAAATACCTGCGGAGTTTTGTTGCCGGCATTGTTCGCGACCACGAAGTACAAGCGTCGGGTTTTGACGTGATTGCTGTCGATTCGGAGAAAAAAGCTTTTGTGCTTATTGAGCAGGGCCTGACCCTTGAACCCATACTGATTCTGGTTTTTCAGTACGGAAAACGTCGTTTTAAAGCAGGACGAAAAGGAAATGTAGAAGTGGAACTGATCAATAATGATGGCCACTATACCTTTTTCAAGCATCAGCGGGATGCTAAGTGGGAAGCTGAAATGCTCGAATTTTTCAAAAGTCGTCAGCTTTGTTTATCGGGCGATCAGCTGGAATTGACAGCGCAGGCGAACCCACTGGGCGACGAGAACCGCTATGCCATCATTAACTGGATTAATCGCTACAGCGCTGATTTGGACACGGCTTCCATCGGATTGGAACAGCATGTTCCACAGCGTAAATTCTTCACGGGTCATCAGGAACTGAAGTTCGACATGCGCATGGAGGGCGACTGGTTCGATATTTATGCCCTGGTTACGCTGGGTTCATACAAGGTGCCGTTTATCCGTCTGAAGAAAAACATCCTGCAGGGAAGACGTGAATATACTTTGCCCAATGGTGAAGTGGTGATTCTGCCACTCGAATGGTTTGGAAAATACCAGTCCCTGCTTCCCTTTACCGAAGGGAACGATGAGCAAATCCGCTTGTCGAAGCATCATTTTGCCTTAATCGGGCAAGAGCTCAAAGGTGTGGACACTGAAACAGCAGAGAAAATTCAGGCACTAAAGACTACAGATTTCGGTCTTTGTGATGAACCCGAAGGATTGAATGCCACCCTGCGCCACTATCAGAAGGAAGGCTACTCGTGGATGCATACCATGAAAGAAAAAGGCTTTGGTGCCTGTCTGGCCGATGACATGGGCTTGGGTAAAACCTTGCAAACCCTTGCCTTGCTGCTGAATTTAAAGCAACAAAACAAAAAGGAACTGTTGCCAAACGAAAAAGGACTGGAGCAAAGCAATTTACTTTTCGATGTAATGAACGATGCGGCACCAGCGTCGCTTGTGGTTGTTCCAACTTCGCTGATTCATAACTGGCAAAACGAACTGCAACGATTCACACCACAACTGAAAATATACCAGCATGTCGGAACCCAGCGTAAACGCATTGCCAGTCTGAAGGGGATTCTGTCTTATTACGATGTGATTATCACCACTTACGGCACCATTCGTAACGACTATGAATTGTTCGGCGATTTGTTTTTTAACTACATCATTCTCGATGAAAGTCAGTACATCAAAAATGCAGGATCGCTTACGTACAAGGCAGTATGTGCATTGCAGTCGGAGCACAAACTGGTGCTAACAGGAACGCCCATCGAAAACAGCTTGTCGGATCTTTGGTCGCAAATGAATTTCCTGAACAGGGGTTTGTTGGGCAGTATGCAATTCTTCAAAAAGGAATACCTGCAGCCCATCGAAAAAAACGGGGATGAAGAAAAACAGAAAGAGCTGTATCAAATGATTTCACCCTTCATTTTGCGCCGCACCAAAGAAGAGGTAGCCCGCGATTTGCCGCCCCTGACCGAACAAATCAGGTATTGTGAGATGAATGAGGCCCAGCAGAAAATTTATGAAAGGGAGAAATCGGCCATACGCAACAGCTTGTTCGAAAACATCGAAAAGCAGGGCATCGAAAAATCGTCGTTTCTGGTTTTACAAGGCCTTACCCGATTGAGACAGCTGGCCAACCATCCGGCTTTGGTCGGTTTTAAGCAAAGTGGTTCGGGCAAGTTCGATGCGGTAATGCGCAGCCTCGAAAACCTGATGGCCGAAAAACACAAGGTGCTGATTTTTTCCTCCTTTGTTACCCACTTAAAACTTTTTCAGCAGGAGTTGGATGAGCAGGGCTGGAACTACTGCCTGCTTACCGGACAGACCCGCGACCGGGAAACAGTGATTAATAATTTCCAGAATAACGACAAAAACCGTATTTTCCTGATTTCGCTCAAAGCCGGCGGGGTAGGACTTAATCTTACATCGGCCGACTATATTTTCATCCTTGATCCATGGTGGAATCCGGCAGCCGAAAACCAGGCCATCAACCGTGCCCACCGCATCGGGCAGAATAAAAAGGTATTCGTGTACCGCTTTATTACCGAAGAAAGCATCGAGGAAAAGATTCAGTTGTTAAAGGAAAGAAAGTCAGCACTGGCCGATCAGTTCATTCAATCGAACAATCCTTTCCAAAGTATTTCGAAAGACGAGCTGGTGGAGATGTTTTCGTGATTTCATTTAAATAGCGCAGTAAATAAAGATTTCGTGCCTTGGGCATTTTGTTTTAAAATGTAAAAACGTTTGCAGGGTTTTACACTTTTCAGGGAGATCTCTTCCAGTATCAGTATCAGTTTTTGAAGGGTAATATCTGCTGAATTTTGTGGTTTATCAGCTTGTGGAAGCTCAAAGGTACCTTGTTCGCAACTGGGTAGAAAAAAGCAAAGCGCGCAACTAAAAAAGCGATCAATATTTATAAAAATCAAAGATTACATTTACCTTTGAAGTACAAAATACCTTAAAACGTGTAGATGGGGCGGCTTAATTAAATGTTTGAAATGTAGCTTTATTTTAGGTAGTGGCATAAAATGATTGACATAGCAATAATGAATTATGAAAAAATATTACAGTGATACATCGGCTATATTAATAATTGTTTTATTAGGAGTTCTATTTCAAAAAAACTATATCAATGATTTTCCATCACATATACACGCATGGAGTCAATCTGATAGATATGCATTAGCCCTTGGGTATGTAAATAATGATTTAAATTTTTTTAAACCCGAAACATTTTCTTTATTAAAAAATAGTAAAAATATTGCTGATTGGAAATATCCATCTCAAGAAAGTATCACAGCGGTTGACTTTCCTATACATGATTATATTCCGGCAATATTCATGAAAATTACAGGTGATAGTTCTCCCCGGCTTTTTAGACTTTATATTCTACTCTATGGATTTGCCGGATTATTCTTTTTATATCGGCTATCATACTTGTGGACTAAAAGTTCCTATCGGTCAATTTTTATTATGATTTTTGCGGCTACTTCTCCGGTATTCGTTTATTATCAGGGCGGTTTTCTGCCAACAATCCCCTCACTTTCCAACGCCATTATTGGAATATTTTTTTTCTCAAAGTATTTATTTACACCAGAACAAAAATATTTTAATCTAAGCCTGTTATTTTTAACAATTGCAGCTTTAGCCAGAACAACTTTTGTAATTCCTTTAATTGCTCTTTTTGGACTTGAAATTTTAAGAATATTTAAGAAGGATGCTAAATTGATGCCCAAATTAATTCCTGTTTTAGTTTCCGTTTTAATCATCTTGTTTTATTTCTTTTATAACAAATTTTTAACAGAAAAATACGGTTCAATTTTTTTATCGAATATTCTTCCGGCAAGAAGCTTTGAAGAAGCTGTTGAAATTATTAAACTAATTAAGAAAAAGTGGAGTACACAATATTTTTCTAGTGTACATTATATCATTCTGGCGCTATCATTCGTGGGGGCTATCTACTTTCTTATCTCCAAAAAGCAATCATTACAAAAACAGAAGTCTTTATTTGCTCTTTTAATTGCAATAATTTTTATTGGCTGTATCGCATTTTCAATTTTAATGTTTCGCCAATTTGTAAACCACGATTATTACTTTCTTGACACCTTCTTCTTGCCAATTATCCTATTATTAATAATTACACTTTCTATTTTTCCGATAAAAAACAATATTTTAATGAATAGATTATCAATGTTTGCAATTCTATTCATCTGCATTCCTTTTATTGTTTATGCGACAAAATCACAAAAAGAAAGACGTATTTCCGGATATTGGGATAGAACAACAGCTACGATCAACAATTTTGAAAATTCTGAACACTTTTTAGATTCAATAGGAATCCCCGGCAATGCAAAAATGTTGGTAATTGATGCTTATGCAACCAATATTCCTTTGATCTTAATGAATCGAAAAGGCTACCCTATAATAAAAACCAAGAAGGAATACATTAGCAAATCACTGGAATGGGATTACGATTATATTGTTTTACAAAATGAATTTTTTCTCTCTGATGTTTATTCTGTTTATCCTGAGATAATTACAAAAATTACAAAAATCGCAGACAATGGGAACCTGTCTATTTGTACTCATTCCGACAGCATTTTAGACCAAACCTTGACTGGTTTTTTAGGCTTCGACGACCAAAGTCCGGTTTTTGAAAGTATCATGACGTATGATGATACGATACGCGATAATTTATGGAAGAATACACAATCAACATCTGAACTTTCTTATTCAGGAAACAACTGTGGTATATTAAGTCGCGACATGAAGTACGGTCTAACCTTTAAAACACACCAACTTGAAGCCCTTACCCAAAGTAAAAGAACCATGTTACTCTCTTCTTTTTTTCGCAGCGATGGTGCTAACGATTGTGGCATCGTTGTTTCAATTAGTGAAAATGGGAAGAATACCTATTACAAAACGTTTAACTTACAAAAACTTCTAACAAAGCAAGGTGAATGGGAAAAAGTAAATTTAATATTTCAACTACCTAAAATTACGAGTGAAGATTATGAATTTGGTTTATATATTGTTTTAGCCCCTTAAATCATCGGACAAAGATATAGATTTAAATCTGTACTTTTATGACGATGAAAAAGCGAAGTTTTACAAAAGAAGAGA
>NZ_JBNPXV010000018.1:0-65703 GCF_050433125.1 Roseimarinus sediminis
TCTTCCGAAAACTTACGTAAATGTCTGACTTTTTTTCCCGTTTTAATCATAATTATTTCTGTTTTAAAACGGTCAACCTATTTCAGGGAATGACAAATAAGAAGGATGTAAAATATGTTCTCAGATCCATTTTCGGGTAAGATTAAAGTCGTGCATTCATACTGTCGTCCAGTCGTGCATTTACTTCTTAGTCTTTCTAATGACTTAGTGACCAGTGACTTTTTCTTTTTTTTTCATTTTTTTCATTTTTGAGGGTAACCTTTTTGCCTTTTTCGGAATTAACAGGTAGAAGGATTGCTGATTATTATTTAATTAAAACCATCGCATTGTCTGCATAGAATAAATTCAAATAAACAATAATTGAAATTATCAATTGCTTCGTATTGTTTTTTTTTAGATTTGACCAAGTTGAACTGTAACTAAATTAAAGCCAATGAAACGAGCTTGATACGCTAACTGGCGGATGCGAGTTCCATTAGTCGCCATTGAAAATTATAAATTCAGACGAATGAATATCCCCCGGTATTCCAAAGCGCAAAGTCGCACATCATCGAATTGTAATTCAATTCATCATTGCATACATCATTAAATCGTTTTGCCTATGGAGAAAGTCTGAAATAATCAAACGGTTATTGTCTTTTATTGCTGGCAGACTATATTACTAAGCTATTTCAGAAGTGAAACGAATTGGGATAGCAGTTATGTAGAAGAAAGGCAACACAATCCGAAGATCATGCTGCCTAAAATTCACAATATTAATACAAGTATTAACATGGATTGGGAGCTGTATCTCCCATTTCGCAAATCTAATTAAAATGAAAAATTTAATAATTATTTCAGGATTATTTTTATTACTTTTTAGTTGCACTGAGGAGCCCTTCTCGATTGAAGAAACTAAACAATATTCTAAATCACCAGCTGTTTTCGCTGATAATGGTGTGCTTCATTTAGCGGACAATTATCTGTCTCTTGTTGATAGTGTATTGGCCTTACCTGTTAATGAACGTATTGCATGGGAGGAGAGTTTGGGTTTTACATCTTATAACACAGCTGTGTATAACCTATATGAAAAACTTGATCAGGCAGAAACAAGGGAAGCGTACGAAAAGATAGTTAAATCAAATTCTTCACTGGTTTTTTTTGATAACGATAGTACAATTACCAAAACAGTACCTTTTGCATTTTTTGGCGCGATAGCAAATGAGAACAAGGAATTTGTTATTACCAACATCCCCCACATTTTAAAGGATGATGGAATTTATGAAGTTAAAAGTGAAAAACCAGTTAAAATAATGTCATTTGAAGATGAATGCAAGCTAAAATGTGGGCCGGTCGGCATGAATGGAGTTTATCCCACAGGTGATCGTTTTTGCCGATTGGGTTGTGTTAATAATTCTAATCCGCTTATTGATATATGGGAGCTTGCCACTTTGAGTGACAGAAGGGTTTTTATGCAATATTCAATCTACAGAATACCTTACATGGGCGAAAGTAATGTGAACGCCTATCGCATGGATTTTACTTTAAAAGGAGAAATAAAGAAGTGGCTGGTAGGTTGGAAGCCCTATAAAACCTTGCTTCATATCGAAAGTTTAACGGGGAAGTCCTTAAGCTATGACGTGAGGTTTGCTACTGATTCCCGTGTATATTTGCCCTGGTATTCAATTGAACCATTTGGTTATAGTGACCTTACATCCGTTGAAGTGTATGAAAAAACATGGACCTGGGAGGTGAAAGTTGATGAGGATCATTACGATGGGCGTAACACTGCAATACTTGTTGAACCTTGGTTTGATGAAATTCATTTTGTTGGAGGTAGTCGGGGGATTGGAAATACAACTTTTATTTACGATAGAAGCTAATGAAATTTAAGGTAAAAATATCAAAGGAAGATGCTAGCCTGCATCTTCCTTTAAATTGGATGGTGGTTTTCACCTTGATGCTTTGTTTTTCTTGTTCAAGTGAAATTTTCTTTGATTCCCATTACAAGAAAAACGAAATTGTTGTGAATTCCCTTATTATGCCCGACAGTATTTTTTCTTGTCACTTAAGCAAACTTGTGGAGCCCCTGAAGGAAGAAATACCTGTTGTTGAAAATGCCAAGGTGGAAATTGAAAATGCCCAAACAGGAGAACAAGTTGCTGAGCTGTTTTATGCCGGGAATGGCTGGTATCGTGCGCTAAGAGAAAAACCCGAAGCAGGACAATCGTACAGATTAATGGTTGTAATTGACGGACATGATACCATTACTGCACAAACTAATATTCCCTATCCTGCTAAAGCTGAAGGTTTTGATCTTAAGTTTTTTGCTACACCAGACAAAACATCTGTTTACGGGTCACCAATGCACACTTTATCGTTTACGATTAATGATAATGCCGGGGTTGACAATTTCTTTCACATGAGTTTTCATCTACTTCTTGAATTATATGCAATAATTGGAACCACTCCAGAAGATTCAGAATACATACCTTTAAGAGAATATGAAAATATGATAAATTCAAATCAGGCTGTTATTGACGAAACCATGCAAATAAGACTCGACACTTTACTGAAGTTTTACCAGACACGACCATTTTATTGTACCGATCCGGTTATTGTAGTTGAGAATGTGATACCTGCAATGGATGCACCGCCATCTCTTATTTTTAGTGATCGATCATTTAGTGATTCTCATAAAATAATATATACAGATATTCAAAGTGATGGGAGCGGTGGTATGGGTGGTAATAATTTAACAATGTATAGTGGAGATAACTTGCTTTGTTTTAGGAGTTTGTCTCTTGAATTGTTTAATTACATGCAAAGCGCACGAAAGCAAAGACAAGCCTCCACGGAACAAAACTACAATCCATTAATTGGGAGTTTTGGTGCGCAAAACACCGAGGTGGATGTCTATTCCAATATTCAGAATGGATATGGGATTTTCGGAGGATACAGTGTGAAAAATTATATTATTGCCGAGGAAGGCAAAGAATACTGGTGGCATAAATATGTTGTTCAATAAACCCGTTCGACCCTGGCAACCATGAAATATATTAAAACATTCTCAATTGCAATTTTGATGCTAATCATCTCTGCTCCTTCGTTTAGTCAGATTCATCTTTCAGGTCATGTGTACGATGCCCAAACAAAGGAATCTTTAATCGGGGCGAATGTAATTGATAGGAATACAGCTTCAGGTACAAGCAGCAACGAATACGGGTATTTTAATCTGCGTGTAAGGCAAGGAGTTACCACAGTGAAGTGTTCTTTCATTGGATATGTATCTTTTGAAAAAGAAGTAATTATACAAAAAGATACGGTTTTGAACATTTATCTGGAACCGGGTTATCAGTTAAATGAATTGACGGTAACTGGCAGTAATTCTCATGTCAGGTCAGAGACTGGTCTGGTGACCATGTCTTCAGCTTTGATGGAGATGCTCCCTTCGCTTGCCGGCGAAGTGGATGTGATTAAATCGCTCCAAACCATGCCCGGTATCAGTCCGGCCAGCGAAGGCAGTGCTTCCCTGTTGGTTAGGGGTGGGAACCCCGATGGCAATTTGATTCTTTTGGACGATGTTCCTATGTACTACACAGGTCATCTGGGCGGTTTTACATCTATCTTTGATGAAAGTGCCATTAAAAGTCTGAAGGTTTATAAGGCCGGATTTCCGGCACGTTACGGAGGAAGACTATCTTCCGTAGTCGATATTCGTACCAGGGATGGCAACATGAAAGAACATCGATGGGAAGCTCAGATTGGTACACTGGTTTCAAAATTTGCGTATAATGGACCACTTATACAAGACAAGACTTCTTTTTCAGTATCCTACAGGCAGTCGAACCTGAACTGGTTTTTAAAACCATTTACCTATTTTTCACTTTTTGACAAAGAAGGGAGACTTTCTTATAAATTTTACGATCTGAATGTAAAAGTAAATCATATTGTGTCAGACAAAGATCGGATCTATGTTGGTTTTTACCGCGGAAAAGATGTTTATGATTCCAAAATGAATTTCTCCGATGATGAAAGTTTTGATTACCGATACCAATATAAACTTGAAGATGGTATAGGCTGGGGGAGTAAGGTTGGCAGCATACGGTGGAACCATGTTTTCAAACCAACTCTTTTTGTCAATCTAACCATGGCAGGGATGATTTATAACTATCATCAGTACGGTGAACTGAATCAGGTTGAATACGTTTCAAAAGAAATGGCTCAATATCAGAAGTCGGAATTCTTCTCAAAAGTTAGGGACTACCTGCTTAAAGCTGATTTTAACTGGGATGCTGGCACTAAATCGTTGGTACGTTTTGGTGCGGCAACAACTTTTCATCAGTACCAGCCTTTTTCCTCCATGAGCGAATACAAAATTGACAGCACTGTTTTTCTCAATGAATACTATTCGAAGGTTGGATATCCTGCTGCCTATCAACATACAAATGGCATGAAAAAGATAGCTGCTACCGAGTTAGCATCGTACGGAGAATATCAGCTACAATTAGAAAAGTTCAGTTTAAATGCAGGAGTCCACGGTGTGGTATATATACTCGATCATGAGTATTTTACCTCTTTGCAACCGAGGTTCTCTGCGGTATATCAATTCATAAAACAAGCATCCGTTAAAACGTCTTATGCCAGAATGGAGCAGTTTACCCACATGCTTTCATCGGACAATGCAGGTGGAATGCCCTCTGATATTTGGGTGCCAGTGGGTGGTATAGTTCTTCCGTCAAAATCGGATCAGCTAAGCCTTGGACTTTTCTTTGAACAAGAAGCAATAGGATTGAAGTGGAATATAGATGCTTTCTACAAGTCACTTAACCAACTTATAGATTTTCAAAAAGGTGGAAATATCTTTACTGTTGGAGATGAATGGCAGGATGTGACAGAGACCGGTGGTAAAGGAAGGGTTGCAGGATTTGAGATTTATGCTGAAAAAACATCAGATAAGTTAACGACCTGGGTGGGATATACCTGGACAAAGAACGATCGCTTATTTGAAAACCTGAATGAAGGTAATCCCTTTCCAGCAAAATATGAACGTCGTCATGATTTTGAGATAACAACTAACTACCGATTCAATAAAAAAGTTGATATTTCAGCTACCTGGAATTATGCTTCAGGAATTTTTCAAACCCTGGGTGCAGCAAGAGGAAAAGGTTTGGATCTTTTTTCCAATAATTCTTATAGCATGGAACTCGATAGTTATTACGAGGATTCAGGATATGACGTTTATAATGTATACGTATATGGAAGAAAAAATAATTATCAGTATCCTCCTTACCACCGTTTGGATTTAAGCGTTCGGTTCAGAAAACAAAAAAAGCATGGGGTAAGAAGTCTTAGTCTTGGTGTAATCAATGCCTACAATCGTCAAAATCCATATACTGTTTATTATTACTATGGCGATCGAAAAACTGGAGTACCAACATTGAAGCAAAAGAGTATGTTTCCTATCCTACCCTCTGTTAGCTGGAAATATGTATGGGGGGAGAAACTGTAAGGTGTTTCACCCTTTTTATCACTTAGAGAAAAATATTTTCCTGCTTTTGAACGCTTTCAGCTAACCTGCGATGTTGTAAGCGCCAAAAAAGCGTTTTTTGCTTACTTTTTTACTGTGACGCCAGTTGATACGTCAAAAATACACCGCGAGGCGTATTGGTGTGGATTTAAACGCATTTCAGCTAAGTTGTTCAATGGTAATGAAGATTTTAGATAATAGACTATGGATAAAAAGAAGTATAATACGTTCTCAGATCCATTTTCGGGTAAGTTTAAAGTCGTGTAGTCGTTTAGTCGTGCATTCATACCGTCGTCCAGTCGTGCATTTACTTCTTGGTCTTTCTTACCAATGACTTAGTGACTAGTGACTTTTTCCTTTTTTTTTCATTTTTTTCTCTTTTGAGGGTAACCTTTTTGCCTTTTTCGGAATTAACAGGTAGAAGCCTTCCTGATTATTATTTCATTAAAACCATCGTATGGTCTGCATAGAATTAATTTAAATAAACAATAATTGAACACATCAATTGCTTCGTGTTGTTTTTTTTTTAGATTTGGGCAAGTTAAACTGTAACTGAATTAAAGCCAATGAATATCCCCCGGTATTCCAAAGCGCAAAGTCGCACACCATCGAAAAGTTTTTCAATTCATCATTGCATACATCATAAAATTATGTTGCCTATGGAGAATGTCTGAAAGAATCAATCGGTAATTGTCTTTTATTGCTGGCAGACTAACATTACTAAGCTATTTCAGAAGTGAAACGAATTGGGATAGCAGTAATGTAAAAGAAAGGCAACACAACCCGAAGATCATGCTGCCTAAAATTCACAAATTAATATAAATATTAACATGGATTGGGAGCTGTATCTCCCTGTTCGCAAATGTAGAATAAAATGAACGCAAATCGTTTATCTGTATTAATTATTCTTTTAATACTATTCTCTTGCAATGATGCAGAGCAGTCAATAGTTATGGGGCATACTAAATATAGTGAAACTAACATTTTAGATAATATCCCTTTTATTCAGAATCCCTATGATGTAGAACACTATTTGGAGGTTTATGAAGACGATGATGATGAAAGGATCAATAGATCGCTGTATGAGCTTAGCCTTATTTCACGTGAGATTTTGAAGACAGGTGATTGGAATGAACTAATTATTTCAAAAGCCAAAGAAAATCTTAGTGCGACAATGAGTCTGAATGATTTTGTTTCAATATCTAATCTGAAGTCGGGGAATATGAAAATAATGGATTTAAAGCATAAATTAAAAACAATTGATTTAACCCACGTATCAAGAAATCCATATAAAAGTGGAGTTGTTGAAAAGTATATTCCAGCCTTTTATGCGCCTAATATTGATGTTGCAGATTTTACCAAACAAGCGATAATTAGTCCCGGTGTAGAGGTAAATAGTGAATTGGCTAAGGTTGCTCATTTAGAAGATTATATTGTTTGCTGGATCTATAATGAGAATGGAGAATTGCAGGAGTTCCTTATTAATGAAGAAATTGCAATGAAAACAACCCATCCGATTTTTATTGTTGACAATGCAAGTGAAGAATTAATGAATGTTCCAAGCTCTTATCGAATTGACGAAAATGAACTCCATGATCCGATTTTGAAATCTGCGAGTTATCAATTCGGGATTGATATTCATGAATACAATTTGGATTATCGTTTTGAAGGGAGTGGAAATTCGGAATATTGGGTGCAGTGTCTTCATATATGGCCAGATGGAGAAGATCATGGGCCGGAAAGAAAGTTAACTCGTTCAATTGAACGAGAAATTGCAGTAGTCGATAAAGATGATATTGGAGAAGATTTAACAACATGGTATCATTTAGCCGCTGCAGATTATACGACTCCGCTCGATGATCATGGTATATTCTGGAATACTTATGAGCGTGATTGGTTTAGAAGTGAAAAACCACTTGGTGAACCTGAATATAATGGTACTAAATTGTATTATTATGGCAATATGCATTACGATAGTGACTGGTATGGTTTTAAACCCGAGGATATTATGGATAGTTGGATAGATTTGGAGACCTTATATAATTCCTGGGCTATTTGGTATTCTAGTTCCCATTCGACAGCCCGATTGTGGAGAACAAATTATTAGTTACTATGAAAGGCCTCTGGAAAATTGTCATTATTCTATTAATCGTATTTTGTTTTTATAAAAGTAAGGCACAACAACTTTCACTTGCTTATAATTCAACTTTTTCAGGAAGAAATTGTGCTCTTACTTTCATAAAGGATATTGGACGAAGTGAAATTGGTGCAGGAATACGCTACAATATTAACATGTGGTCCCATCCTGATGATCAACAAAAAATGTTCTATAAAAGGCAGTATGCTACTGAACCTTTGCATCATCTAGGACTTCAAACTTATTTTCACCAATATGTTTGGTCTGTACTTTATGTTTTCTATGACCTGCAATTATCCTATTCAGAAACTTTTAATCGAATGTATTTTTCAGTTATGTACGATCCTAAGGCTGAAGAACCCTATACAAGGGAAGATATTTTATACCATAAGGTAGAAGAGTATTTTGGACCTTTCATCTGGGTTGAACAATATATTGGTTTCGGAGTAAGGTTTGAAATCACAGAATCTATACTTCTGTCCCAAAAAATAGGGTTGGGAATTTGTCACCTTATCGGAAGTGATGATCAATTGCCTCAAACATGGAATAGAACTGAATATGGCTTTGGGCATACAATAAGTATTGGTTTATCATATAAGTTCTGGTAACTATTCAGTCGCGTCTAATGCTAATTGTTTTTGGAGTTCACATAAGGGGTTTTGGCCCTGCTTCCATAGCCTATACGCTTTCAAAATCGGTCCGTCGGTTTGACGCGATCAATAACGGAAAAGTTTTCCCGTTCAGCCACGACCGTAGGCACAACCTTTCGGTCGTATCAAACTATAAAATTGATACGAACAAGGAAATTACCGCTTCGTGGGTATATACTTCGGGCTATTATATCACGCTGAATTACAATTGGTATGTTATCAACATTAATGGGCACACTCAATTAGTCGAAAATTATGCCGAGCGGAATAATTATCGTACGCCGGCTTATCATCGGCTTGATCTTTCGTACAGCACATCGAAACAAAAGAAAAAGGGAGTACGCACCTGGACTTTTGGATTGTATAACACGTATAACCGCATTAATCCGTTCATGGTTTACCCTAAAATGGTTGATAACAATGAAGCAGGTAGCGAAACAAATAGAAAGCTTACCGTAGGTGGCTTATTTCCCATTATACCATCGGTGAGTTATGGGTTTGCTTTCTAATGTGTTAAAGCGAATTTAAGCGTATCTCTGTTTAGTTTCCTTAGTTGTCCGAGCGGCGCAATACTTTTACGATACCCTGATCTTCAAGTGATATTTCTTTTTTTCCTATGGTCAGTCGGTGAAACTCTTTTTGAGTAATTGAATTTAAACCCCCCGAAAAGGTTCCGTATTGTTTGATTACCGTAAACTGTAATACATAAACTTTTCCTGCCGGTGTCTGATCTTCAAAACTTGAAGTAAGATGTTCGTAGGTTTCACCAGGATTTTCACCTTCGGGTTTCGTAAACGTTTGAACGATCTCAAAACGGGGCAGCATGTTTTCTGCCAGGTTTTTGGTGCTTTTGGCATTCAGTTTTACAAAACCATCGGGACGTTGCCACAGATAAGCCTGCTCTTCGTGGTTGAAGGCAGTAACAATGTCGCTGTCAAATTTTTCTTTTTTCTTTTTATCAAGCTGTCGCACGGTATGTTCGGGCACATCGATGGCTATGTAATAATTACCCGGATCGAGATCAGCAAATTCAAATTCTCCGTTTAAACCAATTTTTACCATGCTTACCACCTCACTGTTGGCAGCTTTCTCAAGGTACACGCTTGCTCCGGTAAGTGCTTCATCCGGAAAACCAAAAAGTGAAAACTGAAGCAGAAAAAAAAGTATTGTTGTATTCATTTCGCAGATTTTTAAAGTTTATAAATAAACAGTGATAATGCATTATATGTTCAGTAAAAGTCGAACAATATTTTACAATATATGACTTTTCGGCCTTGAGGGTCTTGTTTGTGTGAACTTAATCACAGAAAAGGCTGAGTGAAAAAAACATCTTTGCACTTTCAACTGAAAAAGTATAAAATGAATTCGAAACATACAGTGATTGTTGGAGGAGGCTTTGCCGGCGTAGAGGCAGCCATTCAACTCCGGAAAAAGAAGCACAAAGTGACCCTGATTTCTGACCGTGACTACTTCTTTATTTATCCGATTTCCATTTGGATCCCCGTAGGTAAAATACCATTTAAAGAATCGACCATCGATTTGAATAAGATGGCGGCCCGTCATGGCTTTCACCTTATTATTGACCGAATGACCGGCCTTGACGAGGACGCAAAGGTACTTATTCTGAACAATCAAAGCGTTAGCTACGACTATTTGGTGCTGGCGATGGGGGCGGGTAAAATGAAGCACAAGGGGCTCGAACATACCTATTCAATTTGCAGTGATCCCGAACAGGCTTTAAGCATGAAAAAGCGTTTCGATGAGTTGATTGAGAAGGGCAGCGGTAAAATTGCCATTGGCTTTGGGGGGAATCCAAACGATAAGAGCGGTGTACGCGGAGGACCGGCCTTTGAGATCATGTTTAATATGATTACGGCACTTAAGCGCAAAAAACTTTACGATCGTTTTCAGTTTACCTTTTTTGCGCCCATGGCCGAGCCCGGGAAACGAATGGGCGAAAGTGGTTACAAAATGCTGGATGTGATGTTGAAAAAGGAAAACATCGCCAGGAAAACAGGGAAAAAAATTACGGGTTTCGAAGCCAATGGCATCCACATCGAGGGAGGTGATTTTATTGAAAGCGATCTTACCATGTTTATCGCGGCAAGCAATGGTCTCGATTTCCTAAAGTCGACCCGACTGCCGCTCAATGAAGCAGGATTTATCAAAACCGACGATTTTAGCAGGGTAGAAGGTTTTGATTCGATTTATGCCATTGGCGATGTGGCTGCAATGAATGGTCCCGAGTGGAAAGCCAAACAAGGACACATGGCGGTAATTATGGGACGAAATGCAGCCTATAACATCGATCAGGCCATTAAGAACAAGCACAAACGGAAGGGCTATCAAAAGCATTTGAATATTCTGTGTATCATGGATACCGGCGATGGTGCCGGCTTCGTTTACCGGAAAAACAAGCGCGATCTGTTTATTCCCATGCCGGTAGTGGGGCATTGGCTAAAGAAAGCCTGGGGCTGGAATTTTAAATTGATGCACCGTTAAGTAAATTTTGTTGTGGTCTTAGAAGTGCCGTTTAGTTGTTTCAATACAGCTGAACGGCTTTTTTTATCCCTCTGCCATCAGCATCCGGGCTTCTTCCTGTAAAATGGAAGGAAGACTGATTTTTCTTCGTTCAATACTTAACAGCCAGTAACGAATTTCGTGGGTTTGTAAAGTATAAAGCACTTCTCTGAATTCATCGATCACAGCGTCGGAGTATTCTTTCTGATCGATGTTTTTGTATTGGTCGAGTTCCTCATCATTGTAATATTCAATAATGCTGTCGTCCATTTTTATCTGATCGAATTCACACACCTCGTGTGCCCCGCAACAATCGGAGGCCGGTGTCGATGCCACTTCATTTGCTCGGTCTTCGGCAGCTTTCTCCCGATTCACTTTGATCAGCAGAATCAAAGCCCCCAGCACAAAAGTTCCCAGTATTACTGCCACAATTGTAATCATGCTGCAAAATTAGAATTTTTGTCATTGAAGAAAGGTAAAAATTGAAAAAAATACATTCTACTATTTAATTAGTGAAGGAATAGTAAGCGCATTTTAAGCATGCACTTTCAACAGCAAGGTATGCTGTATTATTAATCGATTGTTTCCATTTGCAGTAAAGAGTCAGGATCGATGATGAAACTGATCACTTCATTGCCTGTTTTGTCTTTAAAATTATAGGCCAGGGTAATCTGCTTGTCACGATAAAATTTCAGGTCGGGATGGGTCAGGTAGTTATTCTCAAGGATGGGCCTTATCAAGGTTTTTAAACTATCGGTGACGATGGAGTCGTAAACGGTGTTGAGCAGGGTAAGATGGTATTCGAGAATTCCGGAAGGTTGCACGCTGGTGTTGTCAAGGCGGGTATATTCATCGACCATTATCGGGCAACGTTCATTCAGATCGCCTGAAAGCCTGGCCAGTTCATTGTTGTAGGCTGGAGGATTAAAAAAAATCATCTTCACAGCAAGTGCTCCGGCCAAAAATAGCAGTATGAATGCATTCCGAATCGAAGACTTCGTAATTGCGGCCATGGTATGGATTTTTTAAAGCTTAATCATGCATTAAAGGTAAGAATTTTAGTGAGCTCAGCAGCTAAAGTTTGTCATGAAAGCAGGTGTTTTTATGAACCATGATTCAAAAAAAAGAAGTGCTTGCTGAATCCAGCAAGCACTTCTTTTACCGGTTTCGTTTGGTTTGATTAATCGAGTTCAAATTTGTAAGAAGCCGGATCGCTCACACCCGAACCGCGGATAAACTCACCATGACCATGCACCAGTTGTCGGGTGATTTTATTAAAGGCCCGTGCCGATTTCATGAAATCGTTGTCGCGGTTAGCATCAATTAAAAGCAGGTAACTCATAATGATGTGACCAGCCATTTCGACCAGCCGGCGGGCATGGAAATCGATGTATTCGTTGTCCTTGGTCGAAACCACCTTTTCAACTGCTTCGGCATATTCTTCGGTGAGCCCAATGAGCAGGCGACGGTATTTCTCCAATTCGGGTTTCAGTGTTTCTTTCTCGTAGGCGCGAATCTGTTCGAGATAGCCTCCGGTAGTAACCCCGCGGATGGCTGCCACCACCTGCAACTGGGTTGTGCCTTCGTAGATGGAAGTGATACGTGCATCGCGGTAAATTCGTTCAACCGGATAGTCTTTCATAAAACCCGATCCTCCGTGTACCTGTACGGCATCGTAGGCATTCTGGTTGGCGTATTCCGATGAAAGGCCTTTGGCCAGCGGCGTAAAAATGTCGGCCAGGCGTTGATATTGCTTCATCTCGTTGCGTTCCTCCTTGTCGAGTGTGCGCTCCTGTGAGAGATGGTAATAAGCTTTGTACACGTCGACAAAACGGGCTGTTTCGTAGAGTAAGGTGCGCGAAGCATCAAGTTTCGCCTTCATGACGGTAATCATTTCGTATACGGCAGGAAACTGAATGATGGGCTTGCCAAATTGTTCTCTTTCGCGGGCATAAGCTAGGGCTTCCTGATAGGCAGCTTCTGAAAGTCCTACCGACTGGGCGGCAATACCCAGGCGGGCACCATTCATCAGGGCCATCACGTATTTGATAAGTCCCATGCGGCGCTGGCCTACCAGTTCGGCTGGTGCGTCCTTAAATACCAGCTCACAGGTTGGTGATCCGATGATGCCCATTTTGTGCTCAATACGACGTACGCTTACTCCACCATCATTTTTATCGTAGATGAACATGGAAAGCCCGCGTCCGTCGTGGGTGCCTTCTTCCGAACGGGCCAGTACCAGCGAAATGTCGCCGTCGCCATTGGTGATGAAACGTTTGACACCATTGAGCAGCCAAAGGCCTTTTTCTTCATTGTAAACTGCTTTGAGTTCAACAGCCTGAAGGTCGGAACCGGCATCGGGCTCGGTGAGGTCCATGGCCATGGTTTCACCCTTGCAAACGCGGGGCAGGTATTTTGCTTTCTGCTCATCGTCGGCAAATTCGTGGATGGTCTCGGCACAGTCCTGCAGTCCCCAGATATTCACAAAGCCGGCATCGGCCCGCGACACCAGGTCGGCTGCCATAATGTAGGGAACAATAGAAAAATTCAGTCCGCCATACTTTCGGGGCAGGGTAATGCCCATCAGTCCTGCTTTAATCAGTGCATCGAGATTTTCCTGTGTTCCGCGTGCATATTTCACATGACCTTCGATCACCTGCGGTCCTTCGGTATCTATGCTTTCGGCATTGGGTGCCACAATGTCGGCACAAATTTCGCCAATTACCTCCAGCACCTTGTCATAGCTGTCCATGGCATCTTCAAAATCGAAGGGGGCATAGTCGAACTTTCCGCTTTCGGTAAAGTTATTTTCTTTCAATGCCACTATTTTTTCCATCAGCGGGTGTTGCAGATGAAATTTCAGGGCTTTATTATCGGTATAAAAATTAGCCATAATGTTAAAATTTAAGTCATTAGGAAAAGTCATTGAGTCGTCCCGTTCGTTTCGAAAGCGGCAGGTCATTAAGCTACTTTATTTTATAATTCAGAAAGGAGGATCGCCTGTTTTTGTGCAAGCTGCTGTTGATCCTTTTTCTTATTACGAACGACTTAATGACTTTTTTCTTTTGCTTCCCTTTTTTGTTTGGGAAAACCATTGACTGTTTTACTTGCTGTTTGCTTTGTAATATTTAATCATCTTCGGTATCACATCCATTACGTCGCCGGTAATAACGTAATCGGCAATGGCGTTAATCGGGGCATGTTCATCATTGTTGATGGCAATGATTTGTGCCGAATCTTCCATGCCTGCACGGTGTTGTATCTGGCCTGAGATACCACAGGCAATGTACAATTTGGGACGAACGGTAACACCTGTTTGACCTACCTGACGTTCATGATCGGTAAATCCGGCATCGACCGCAGCGCGCGAAGCAGCCACTTCGCCACCCAGCACTTCGGCGAGTTCATACAGGGCGTTGAAATTTTCCTTGCTGCCTATTCCGTAACCACCGGCAACAATTACCGGAGCGGCGCTCAGGTTCACTTTTTTCTTTTCGATGTGGCGTTCGATGAACTCGATGACAAAGTCTTCGGGTTGAACCATCTTTTCAACATCGAGTTTGTTCAGTTTGCCTTTGTAGGCAGCCGATCGGATCTCACTTTTCATTACCCCTTCGCGCACGGTGGCCATTTGTGGCCGGCACTCAGGATTGATGATGGTTGCAATGATGTTTCCTCCAAAAGCAGGTCTGATCTGGTAAAGCAGCTTTTCGTATTTCTTGCCAGCTTTTTTGTCCTCATGTTCGCCTATTTCGAGGCTGGTGCAGTCGGCTGTTAGTCCGCTAAAGAGTGCCGATGAAACCCTGGGTCCCAGGTCACGGCCCACAGGAGTAGCGCCCATCAGGGCTATTTGTGGTTGCTCCTTTTTAAATAAATTTACTATTATAGAAGTGTGCGGAAGGGTGGTGTAGGGGGCCAGACGTTTGTCGTCGGCAACATGCACCACATCGACACCATAGGGATACAGTTCTTTTTCGATACCGGCTAAATCACTGCCTATTACCAGGGCTTCGAGTTGACATCCCAGTTCATCGGCCAGTTGACGCCCCTTGGTCAGTAACTCAAAACTGACAGTGGCAATCACCCCGTCTTCTATTTCACAATATACAAATATGTTATTCATCGTTGGTTCAGTTTATCCTATGGTATGACTATCAATCAATTCCTTCATCAGCAGGTTGATGTCTGCATCGGTAGCATCTATTGTTTTGGCTGCTTTGGCCTGTAGTATTACATTTTGAATGGTTTTCACCTTGGTGGGTGAGCCCGAAAGTCCAAGCTGTGCAGCATCTGCCTCTACTTCGTTCACGGTCCACTCGTTAATGTTCAGGTAAGGACGTTCGTTGTAAAGGCTCAGATAATCTTCATTGTCATCCTGACGTTCGCTAACCGTTTTGGCATGCTTGTATTTCATAATCAGCATGGCATTGCGTGCCCTGCATGCAGGTGCCGATCCGGTTACGGTAATTACAGCCGGAAGGGGAGACTTTACCACTTCAACGCCATTGTCGAGACGCCGTTTCAGGGTAATGCTTTGTTCTTTCACTTCTTTAATTTCTTCTACATAGGTAATCTGTGGCAGTTTTAACTTTTCGGCTACCTGCGGTCCAACCTGGGCGGTATCTCCATCGATGGCCTGCCGGCCACATACGATCAGGTCGATGGTTCCCATTTTGGCAATGGCTCTCGAAAGTGCATAGGACGTAGCCAGGGTGTCTGACCCTGCAAAAGCCCTGTCGGTAAGCAGTATGCCATCGTCGGCTCCACGAAACATTCCTTCACGAATAATATCGGCGGCACGACCTGGTCCCATGGTTAAAACGGTGACAGTTGATCCTGGAAACTGGTCTTTTACCCACAATGCCTGTTCAAGTGCATTCAGATCTTCGGGGTTGAAAATGGCAGGAAGCGCAGCACGATTTACCGTGCCATCGGCTTTCATGGCATCTTTTCCCACATTCCGTGTATCGGGAACCTGTTTTGCCAGTACAATAATTTTGAACGTTCTCATAGTTCACTAATTATGTTAATTTATATTTTGGTTTCAAGGTCAACAAATATAAATAATGAAGCGCACCCGACCAAGGTATGAAAGTTCTGTAGCTTACGTCAGATAAGGATTTCAATGGCACAAAGGGCCTGTGTTTCGCTATTTTGTGTGCTTCAAAACTTTGTTGGGTGTGGTTTCAAAACAATTAACCATTGCATTCGAATATTCCCCGGCAATGCTTATTTTAAAAGATATTTGGAATGAATTCAGATAAAACATGAATCAAATATTCATGGTGTGCTACTTTGCTCATCGATCCATTGTAGCATTTGGGCCATTTTTTCCGGATTCTTTTTTTGAAAGCGCATGTTGGAAGCCGCTCTGCGTATTTCATTTTTCATATGCGGGAAAAGCCGATAAAGGCTGCGTAGTTTTAGTTTGATCTCAGTGGGCTGGTGATCAATCAGCAAAAAATAATAGTAATCCTGTCGCAGTTCATTCAGATCGGCCACATGCCCGGCTTTTTGAATGATGGCTCCATAGCTCCCCAGCAGGATCATTTTTCCGTGGTAGATTACTTCAACATAATTTCCCGGGCTTAAATTAAAACCCGATGACCATCCCTTATAAATTATAAAATTCCTGGTAGTTTTTGTATCGGGGTAAAGTGTAAAGCCTGAGATGGCATTCCGGTCAACCTGATACATGCGTTGGTGTTGGTGGTGATAAAAGATTACCTCGTTGTTAAGCAGATTGAATTTCAGCTGAAGGGTGTCGGAACTACTGCCGTTACAATGTTTAAGTGTGCCCCGGGTCCAATGGTTGAATAAATAAGGTGAACCCTTGTAGTGATAGCTTGGTTCATATGCAATTCCTCTTACCTTGATCGCTTCCGGCGTTTGTGCTTCTAATTTGAAACAGGAATGTGCAAAGAGCGTTAGCAACAGTATAAAGGCATAGGCTGAAGTTTTCATGAGCAGGTTTTATTCAATGTTAAAGAAACATGTGGCGCGTTGCAGTACACCCTGGTTGTCGATGCCTTGAACAATCGCTTGATAGCAGCCGGTTTCAAGGCTGCTGACTACTTCAATGATGGTGCTTTCACCGTGTAGTTTCAGCGTGGGCTCCCAAAACAAAACATCGCTGAAAAAGGGTTGATCAGGTGTTGCATTCTGTTCAATGGCATAAGCCTGCAGATCGATGTTCAGCGCATTGGCCGGAAGCATGGTGAGCGGAAACTCGCCACTTCGGGTGTGAATTGCCATCAAACCATTAATGTGCAGCTCACCATAGCTGCGATCTTGTGGCTGGAGGTCGATGGTCCCGATCGATGTTGAACTGAGCTGGTTGATACTTCCAGCTTCAACCGGCACTCCGTCAACCAAAATCATGGGGTTTTCGAAAAGCTTTTTTTGATAAGGGTTCCAAAGTTCTATGTTTGTTTTCTGTCTTCGTACCTTGTAGCGTACATTTACCAAAAGCTCATGGGCTATTTCTTCAAAGCTGTCGAGTTGAATATAAATCGAAGGATCGAAGTTCTTTTGTGCCCGTCCGTAAAAGGGCAATAAACAGGCGTGATCGCTGTTGTTTTGTTTGTTGACAGTTGTTTGAGAGCGATAAGTCAGGTGAATCTGTGCGCGAAGCGGAGCAAGGCGAATCAGTTCACTTTTCATGGTTTCAGCACTTAGATAGAGCGGGATTTTTGCGGGTGGAGGCAGATGGCTGTCTTCATAGGTAATATTGGCTTTTTTTGTTTTGTCGGCCAGCTGAACAATGGCTGTTTGCGCGCCCGTTAGATGGTTGATGTCGAAACGGAAATACCCCGAACTGTCGCTGTAGGTATAGTCGATGTCGGGAATACTGTCGGGGAAGGAAAGCCAAAGGAGTTCACCGGACAGTGCCTGTTTTAAACTGTCTCTAACGTTTCCGGCCAGATAAAGGCGATCATAGATTCTTTGTTTGCCAGGCACAAATTCATTTGGAACAAAAGGCGGATTCTCATTCTTTGCTTTTTCGATATCGGTTTTAAATACTGAAAGCGAAAGGCAGCTGGTTAATTGCTCTCCGGAATGTTTAATTGTCAGGCTAAGGGTATCGCCTGCGGGGATCTTTCCTGCCGGTGCCTGTAAGCGAAGGGCTGTTCCCTGATTGCTGACTGTATAAAAGGGATTAAACGGAAGGCCTGTTTGTGCGCGTTGACGGTTCACTTCCTGTTTCCCGAAGCGATTGATGACAGTAAGTGGCAAGCTTGTGATGGACAAACGGCCATCGGAAGTTCCGGTATATGCCCGGAGTAAATAAATTCCGCTTTGTATGGAGTCGTTGAGCATGATCTTTCCTTTCCAACTTGCTCCATTTTTACTTAAGATGGATTTTTCCAGTGTGTATCCTTCACCGCACACATCGATGAACAAAACTTCGTTGTTCATCAGCTCAGGCTTTAAAGGCGTGCATTTGAGCTCCAGCAATTCACCGGAAACATATATCACTTTGTTGGTTTGCAACAGTAAATCGTTTTGTTTTCCGGTCGCCTGTTGTTCAAGCAGCAGTAACAGCGTTAAAAGAATACTTATGATTACAGTGGCTTGTTTCATTGTACTTCAATCCAAAAAGGTGTTTTCTCTTCCAATAAACAGTTTTCGTCGGTTGTTGTCTGGGGGAATATATCAATTTCATAATACTTATTCAAACGGTTTTCGCTGAGGGTAACAGCCAGCAGCTGATCATGAAAAGGTGCAGCTAGAAAGGCACCATAAGCATGTACGGTCGAATCGCTGATACAGCGAATGTTCGTTTTTATCCGGGCTTCAACCGGATCGAACAGCTTTCCGGTGGCTTCGCTTTGTTGCATGATACTTTCCCAATATTCTTGTCCGGTCGAAGTGAGTGTATATTGTCGCATGTGGAAATAAAAACTGGCTGTGTTTACAAAGCTTACCACTCCGGCGAAGCGGTTCGAATCGAGGGGGTGCGGACTTAAAAACTGGTAGCTCATAAAGTAAAGCTCATCGCTGGTTGGAAGTGTAGTTTGTCTGCCTTCCTGCTTATTGTACAGGTAGAAACTATTGGTATAAATCTGATCCCAGCAATAATAACGATACATCGTTTGCATACTTTCTGAAAGTATAAAATAATTACTCAGCGCTTTCCATTGATACAAATAGCCTCCGTGCCCGGGCGGATGATGCTCGGGTTGGGCACTTATATAACATCCCTTTACCGGATCGATGTAGGGCTGGCCGGCATCATCGTATAGCACCATGTTGTGAACCGAGTCGCGGAGTTCGATATTGCGGATGGCAACTGGCTCTGGAATGGTGTCGGGTTTCGACTGATATTGTAAACCGTCGGAAGTAATAATGCTTACCCAGTAGGCTTCTCCCGGAACGGGTTCGACCAACTCGCTTGTTTGGTAAAAGCCATTCTTGTATTCCTGCATGATCCAGTGCTTTCCACTTCCATCAAAAAGTACGACTTCAGCATTTTCTTCCGCCTCCATTTCTTCATTCCGATTGTATGGAACGGCGCGCCGGAGCTCCAGTGACACATAAGCCGGCTCGTGTGAGATGGTTCCGTTCACCACCAACGAGGGGGCACGCTCGTCGAGCGTGGGTATAAACGCTGTTTCGCAGGCTTGAAACAGTAGTGTCAAACTTGTCATTAACAGCAGATATTTGAGTTGTTTCTTCTTCATTTTTAAAACCAGAAATTATAGGTGAATGAAGGTATGGGTATGCCTATGATTGAAAACTGATAAAGTGCATAGCGCTGATAGTTGTTCTTTGGAGAAGGATTTTGTTTTTCATAAAAAACAGAGAAAGGATTTTTTCGGCCATACACGTTGTAAACCGAAAATGTCCAACTGCTTCGCCAGAATTGTTTACGCTTTAAACTGCCTTCATAGGTGAGTGACATATCGAGCCGGTGATAGTCGGGTAAACGATACTGATTCCGGTCGGAATAAGTCACCACGTCGATGTTGCCGATTTGGTATTTTTCTTCGGGAAAGGTAGCCGGACGACCTGTACTGTAGGTAAAATTCGATGCAAATGTAAAGCGTCGCGATAACTGATAGTTGAGTACCAGGCTCAAATCGTGTGGCTTATCATAGTTTGAAGGGTACCATTCGCCCCGGTTGATTTGTTCTTCAGCAAAGGAGCTTTGCATCCTGATGAGCGATCGCGACCAGGTATAGCTGAGCCAGCCACTGATTTTTCCCGTGGTTTTTTTTAACAGGAATTCAAGACCATAGGCACGTCCCTTCCCACTTAACAATACCTGTTCAATATCGGGATTAAGCAGAATAAGGGCTCCATCTTTGAAATCGTTGAGCTGATCGATGTTCTTATAGTAAATTTCGACGGAGCTTTCGATCTTGTTGTTGTTGAAATTCCTGAAGTAGCCTAATGAATACTGGTTGGCAGTGAGCGGTTTAAGATAAGTGTCAGCCGTTTTCCAGTAGTCGGCAGGTGTGATGCTGGCACTGTTACTCAGTTGACGAAGATATTGCCGGGTACGGGTAAAAGCGGCCTTCAATGAACTGGCGTTCTGAAAAGCATAACGCAAGGATATGCGGGGGTCTAAGCCATGATAGAATGCTGAAATTTCACCTTTTGAATGCGTTTCTGTGTGGGTAAGTGTTGTTGAATTACGGGGCCAGCCGCTACGATAGTAATTAATTTTATCGGGTCCCATCAGCATAAAAACACTGTATCGGGCTCCTGCAACGAGGCTCAGTGAAGGATTCAGCTCATATTCGTCTTCGGCATAAGCCGAGAGTTCGAACGATGATTCGTGGCTTATTTCAACAGCCCTGGCAAGTGATGATTCGCCATGAGGGATCGAAGTTCCAGGCTCCGAAAGATAATGAGTGGCACTTAGGCCGGCATTGAGATGGTGCCTTGCAAAGCTTGAAATGGCATGATGATAGGCCAGTTGTTGCTGCGAGATGCCGGTATTTAGCTGGTAGCTTTCAAGCAGATTGCTTTGGTCGATTAGTTGCGAATGATAACGGCTATACGTTGCAGACAGCATGCCTGACTGATTTTGGGTGTACAGATGATTCCAGCGGGCTGAAGCCAACAAATTGCCATATTCGTAACGTGCATGTTGATAATAATCGAAGTAATCGTTGCTGTGGTACAGCATGGCACCAACGCGGTTGTTTTGATCGTGGTTATAGTCGATTTTGGCATGTACATCGTAAAACGAAGCAGCGCTTTGCCGGAGTTCGTATTCTGGTAGCCGGCGCAATATCCAGTCGGAATAAGTGCTTCTTCCTCCTGCCAGATAACTTGCTTTTTTACCAAGAGGCCCCTGGGTCGAAAGGCGGCTGCTGATCAGTCCGATGCCGCCATTGGTTTTTTGCTGATCCCTGGCTCCTTCTTCAAGGTTGATTTGCATCACCGACGAAAGTCTGCTGCCATAGCGTGCAGGCAATGAGGATTTATATAGGTTGACATTTTTTATCAGTCCGGCATCAAGCATCGAAAAGAGCCCGAATAAATGGGCAGGATTAAACAGTGGCGTTTCGTTAAGCAGAATCAGATTTTGATCACTGGTACCTCCCCGTACATTAAAGCCGGCAGCATTTTCACCTACACTTTGTACGCCAGGAAGCATCAGCATGCCTTTCATAACATCGGGCTCTCCCATTAATACCGATAGCTTTTTGATGGTTTTTCCAGCCAGACTGGCTATTCCCATCGAAGGCGAACGATAGTTGTTGTCGGGTTTATCAACTCCGATGTTGATCTCGTCAAGGGCTATTGATTTTTCGTACAACTCAATATCTAGTTTTCCGTCGTTGTAAATAATGATTTTCCGTTGTTCATCGTGTAAGCCAATAAAAGAATAGTTTAGCTGATGAGGACCGGCAGGCAGTCTGATGACATAACGACCCTGGTTATTGGTACTGACGGCCAGCGACAAGGCTTTTACCATTACCTGGGCTCCCGGAATGGGAAGTCCGCTTGCTCCGTCGATGACCTGCCCGCTAAGAATAGCATGACTGTAACGTCCCTTGTTTAGCCGATTGCCAATAGGTTGATAACTTTCGCGGGATAGCAGGGTATCGGGCGAATCCAAATCGGCCGGCACGATGACCAGGTTGTTTTGAAAAAGCTTTAGCATTAAACGATGGTCCTCAAGAACAACCTGCAACATGTTGATTAATGGTACTTCTTCAGTGATTTCGGGTAAGTACACTTTTTCTAACCAGGTTGATTTTCCAATTAAACGGATTTGATGTTCACGATATAAGTTTTCAGAAAAAGTTTGGAGATTGATATGGCTGGATGTGCCATCAACCATTATTTTTTCAGGCTCCTGTCCAAAGCTGGCAGGAATCAAAAAAATGAAATACAAAAAAAACAGGAATCGCTGCACTTTTAGTTTGGTTTAAGGTGCATAAAACTACATAAAATCCAGCGCTAAGCAAGCTGTGAGAAGAAATATTTTTCCTGATTTTTAGCAGGAAAGTGACCCGTTAAGGTCAATAAAAAAACCCGGAATAACCGGGTTTCACGTAATAAGGTATTTGGGTGTAGGTGTTGTTTCTTATTTTGTATGCAGCTTCACATCAAGTGTAAAGATGTCATAAATGGCCTTGTCTCCCAGGTTGTCGAAAAACTTGTTCGAGCCGTAGCGTACATTGTACAGGGTACGGTCAACCTCGATTTTGGCAGTATAAATGTTGCCGTTTTTATGTGCTTCGAACTCAATCGGGTGGGTAATTCCCTTAATGGTCAGGTCGCCTTTAACACTCGCTTTTCCATTGGTGAATTTTGTGCTGCTCTTAATCTTAAGCGTTGCTTCAGGGTGAGTGGCTACCGAAAAGAAATCGTCTGACTTCAGGTGACCCAGCAGGTTTTCACGGGTTTCACCCGAAAGGTCTTCATTGGTCATACTATTCATGTCGATTACAAAGTTGCCTTCAGTAATTGCATCGTTCTTCAGGGTGAGTGATCCGCTTTTCAGATCGATGGCACCGTAGTGCTCACCGGTAACTTTTTTACCATTCCATTTCAAACTCGATGCTGAGGTATCTACCTTCAGTGTTTGTGCATTTACCATGAATGTTACTAAAAGTAAAAGTGTCGATAAACTTACTATTCTACGCATAATTTTTATTTTTTACGGGTTAAACTTCAATATTGATTATACTACTGTTTTCTAATGCTAAAAGTTCAAATTGTGTTGTATTTTGTATGCCAATGCCGTCACGACGACTCAACTCATTATTTGCTACCTTAATTTTCCCTTCGATGAGGAAAAGGTAGCTGCCATGCGATTTTTCGTTGAGTTGATAGCTGGCTTTGTTTCCTTCGCCCAGCTTTATTCTCGAAATTTTGGCGTGCTGGTTGATGCGTAAGGGACCCTTGTCGCTGTCGACCAATACCTGCCACTGGTTGTTGGCTTCTTCGGGTTTGAAAAACATCTGCTTGTACACCGGCTCAATGTTTTTCTTTTCAGGCAGAATCCAAATCTGAAGAAAATTGGCAGGATGTTCCTGCGAAGCATTGTATTCGGAATGAAAAATGCCTGTTCCGGCACTCATCACCTGTACTTCGTTTTCGGCAATTACCTGCTTGTGTCCCATACTGTCCTCGTGCATTAGCTGTCCTTCGATGGGAATTGAGATAATCTCCATGTTGTCGTGCGGATGTTTCCCAAATCCTGTTCCGGGTGCAATGATATCGTCGTTCAAAACACGAAGATGACCAAAATGGATTCTTTCAGGATTGTAATAATTGGCAAAACTAAAAGTATGATGTGTATCCAGCCAGCCGTGATTGGCATGTCCTCTGCTATCTGATGGATGTATTGTTGTGTTCATAAGCTGATTTTTAAATTGATGATACAAAGGTAAGGGCCAACCGGGGGCCGGTCAATGTAAAAATCAGGGGTGATGATGTATAAAACGGACAAAAAGGTCTTAAATAACAAATGGCTTTAAGCAGATATTAATTTTCGTTCCAGTTGGGTTCTGAATTCAGAGAAGGATTGGTTGGTTTCCTTTTTAAAAAACTTACTGAAATGCGAAGGATCGTCGTAGCCCAGCTGGTAGGCAATTTCCTTTGTTGAAAGGCTGGTATGCAGGCCCAGTCGTTTTGCTTCAAGCACGATGCGCTGGTTGATCAGTTCCTTGGCCGTTTTACCAATGTTCGACTTAACGACGTTGTTCAGGTAGTCGGGACTAATGTTCATGGCTTCGGCAAATTCACTCACTTTGTGCCATTGCACATAGTGCTGGTTCAGCAATTCCCTGAAATTTTTGATGATGGGGCGTCCCGATTGCAGGCTTTGAGGATTGTTGTTATTCTGAGGAGGCACAGCAACGCGGTTGCATTCAATCAGGAAGAGTTTCAGATGCGCTGCAATGATGTCGTATTTAAAAGGCGATTCGTCATGGAATGCTTTATTGATTTCCAAAGAAATGGAACTAAGTTTTGCAAACAGCTCCTCATCGATGTACAAGGGTGGGGTTGTAGTACCGCACGAAAACATGCCAAGGTTGGCGATAAATTCAGAACTAATGTAGTTACGCGAAAGGAACTCATCGCTGAACATAAGTATGTCTCCTTCGGGATGTTCGTTGTTTACAAGCACCTGATGAACCTGTCCGGGAGCTACAAAAAACACGACCCGCGGTTTCATCTTGTGTTCTTCATAATCGATGAAATGCGATCCACAGGCATTTTTGACCAGCAGGATGGTGTAGAAATCATGACGGTGAGGCGGGTTGGCTTTTCCCAACGACGCGAGATGGTTTTCTTCCATCGTGCGAAAGGCAAAAAATGTGTCTTCGTTTTTGTGCTGTAATACCTGTGTGGGAATGTGTTCCATATTGTTTCTCCTCTTTCAAAGAAACAAAAATAGCAGCTTTGGGTTCTGAAAAAAATTGAAGCATTTGATTTTTCTGCACGAAAGCACTTTCTACCCTTTTATTATCTGACGATATTGCCTATTTTGAGCCTTGCTAATACTAACAAAACAACGATTTCACCATGAAGAATGATCTTAAGTGGCTGTTCATACTGGCAATGCTTGTGCCGGTCGTTCAAACAATTAAAGCACAGGAGGTAACAGAAAAGTACCGCGATACTTCGCTCTCATTCGAAACCCGTGCATACGATTTAGTTGAAAGAATGACCCTTGAAGAAAAGATTTCCCAGATAGGCAATGCTTCGGAAGCCATACCCCGCCTGGATGTAAACGAATATGAATGGTGGAACGAATGTTTGCACGGGGTGGCCAGGGCAGGGGTGGCTACCGTATTTCCACAGGCCATCGGGATGGCCGCTACCTTCGACACTCAAATGATGGCCGGTGTGGCCGAAGTGATCAGTGATGAGGCCCGGGCCAAGCATCACGAAGCCTTGCGAAACAACGATTTCGGACGCTATAAGGGGCTGACCTTTTGGTCGCCCAATATCAATATATTCAGGGATCCCCGCTGGGGCCGCGGTCACGAAACCTATGGCGAAGATCCTTACCTGAGCGGGCGCATGGGGGTCGAATTTGTAAAAGGCCTGCAGGGCGACGACCCCAAATACCTGAAACTGGTGGCAACCGCCAAACATTTTGCGGTACACAATGGTCCTGAACCCGATCGGCATTCGTTCAATGCGGTGCCCAATGCCCGCGATTTGTGGGAAACCTATTTGCCGGCTTTCTACGATCTGGTGGTTGAGGCCAAAGCTTATTCGGTAATGGGAGCTTACAACCGTGTTGACGGCGAATCGGCTTCGGCCAGCTGGTTGTTGCTCGAAGATATTCTTCGTAAACAATGGGGTTTCGAAGGTTATGTGGTTAGCGACTGTGGTGCCATTCGCGATATTTATGCCTACCATAAAATAGTGAATACGCCTCAGGAAGCAGCAGCCATTGGTGTCAGGCGGGGCTGCGATCTGAACTGTGGACGTGTGTATCAGCAGTGGTTGCTCGAGGCAGTGAACGAAGGCCTGATCGACGAGGGAGAAATCGACCTGGCAGTGTACCGACTAATGCTGGCACGCATGAAGCTCGGCATGTTCGATCCCGAAGAGATGGTGCCTTTTGCTCAGATAGCTTATGAAGTGAACAATTCAAAAGCTCACGATGAGCTGGCGTTGGCAATGGCGCAAAAGTCGATGACCCTGCTGAAGAACAATGGCATCCTGCCGCTTGAGCGTGAGCAACTGAAAAAAGTGGCTGTTTTTGGACCCAATGCCAACAGCATTGTTGCGCTGCGTGCCAATTATCATGGCGATGCTTCGAACCCGGTTACCGTGCTCGAAGGCATCCGTAAAGCTTTGCCCGGGAATGTGGAACTGGTTTATGAAGAGGTCTGCCCGCTGGTTGCTTACGATGGAGGCATGGAAAAATATGAAACAGTACCTGCATCGAATTTGTCGGCTCAAAATGCTGAGGGCGAACAGGAGCAGGGGCTCACCGGCGCTTATTATCGCGGCACAGCCATGCAGGGGGAGCCGGTGCTGGTGCGTACCGACCAACAAATCAGAATGATGTGGCAGGAGGATTCACCAACGGCGACCGAAGTGGCGCAGGGTATTTTAACACCTGAAGAGGCGCTCGGCAAGGATAATTTCTCGATTCGCTGGACCGGTGAGTTGCTGGCTCCGGGAAATGGTGAATACGAAATTGGTTTGATCTCAGACGACGGCTGTCGCCTTTTCCTCGACGGAAAAACCATTGTTGATGAGTGGACCGAACATGCCATGGCACCCAGCATGGGAAAATTTACTTTTGAAAAGGGGAAAAAATACCCGATTACCATCGAATATTTCGAAAGCGGGCAGGATGCCGGTGCCATGTTGGTGTGGAAGAAAATCGAAGACGAAAAGGAAAAGAAGTCCGAAGAATTCATCGTTGATCAAAAAGTATTGGACGAAGCCAAAGCAGCCGATGTGATCATCTTTGTGGGCGGCCTCGATGCCGAATGGGAAGGAGAGGAAATGCGCGATCGTGTTGGGATTGACGGTTTCAACGGTGGCGATCGTACCAAAATTGAATTGCCCGCAGTACAGCTGAAAACACTCAGGGCCCTGGAACAAACAGGAAGGCCTGTGGTGATGGTGCTGATGGCCGGCAGTGCCATTGCATTCGACGGGGCCGAACAGGAACTGGATGCCTTGCTGATGAGCTGGTATCCCGGACAACGGGGGGGTGATGCCGTGGCCGAAGTGCTCTTTGGCGACTACAATCCGGCTGGCCGTTTGCCTGTTACTTTTTATCAATCGACCAATGAACTGGCCGATTTCAGAGATTACAACATGCAGGCCGGCAAAGGCTTCACGTATCGTTATTATCAGGGCAAGGCACTTTATCCCTTTGGTCATGGACTGAGTTACACCACCTTTGAATACACTGGAATGAAAGTGGATAAGAAAATGGTTTGTGACAGCGATGAGCTCATTGTAACAGTAAAGGTGAAGAATACCGGGGAATATGATGGAGAAGAAGTGGTACAACTGTATGTGGCCGACCGTGAATCGGATAAGGGCATGCCACGGAAGCAGTTGCGCCGCTTCGAAAGGGTGGCACTGGCCAGCGGAGCAAGCAGGGAAATCAGCTTTACGCTGAAGGTGGCCGACGATTTGCGCTATTACGATGCTTTTTACCGCCGCTACCTGGTGGAACCCGGAGAATTTGAAATTCAAATAGGTGCTTCGAGTGAAGACATTCGTTTAAAAGAAGTAATCAGGGTAGAATAGGGCGGCACAAGGATCAGAAATAAAGGATCAGAAATTAAGATAAGAAAGTCAGAAAAAAGTCAGAAAGTCATTGAGTCATTGAGGAAGAGGAAAGAGGAAAATGGGTAATTGATAATGGGTTCGCTTATTCAACAGGATAAACTTAGGGCTTAGGACTTCTGAACTTCCCCCGGAGGCTGCATTGCGATTGGGACGGGCACAAGGGTTTCCTGGCGCTGTTACCCTTAGTGCTGTTTGACGGGGAGTGTAAAGTAAAAAGTGCTTCCGTTGCCCAGGTTGCTAATGATGCCCATCGTGCCTCCGTGTTTTGAAACGAACTCCTTTGCCAGAATAAGACCCAGCCCGCTGCCGGTTTCATTGTTGGTGCCGGGAGTCGAACGGCTGGTTTCGATGTTCAGTAGCTTCTGTCTTACATTTTCACTGATTCCTATTCCGTCGTCGTTGACTTCTATATTGACAAGCTCATGACTGTTGAGTTTTGCACTGATGCTAACGTGACCATCTTTGTGGGTGAACTTAATGGCATTGCTTACCAGATTGCGTAAAATGGTGTTCAGCATGTGCCGGTCGGCATCTACAACAAGGCGTTCGTTATCGATGTGGTAATTCAATTCTATTTGCTTGGCTTTGGCATTTTCACTCAGCAATTTGATTGTTTCATCCAGTACTTCAGCAAGAACGATGCGTTCGGGGTTGAAGCTGATTCGCCCCTGTTGTGACCGCGACCATTGTAATAAATTTTCAAGTAACTGATTCAGCTTGTTTGCCGATTGATGAATGTGCTCGATGTGTTTGAGTAATTGCTCGTCGGACCATTCCTTGAAGTTTTGAATCACAATGTCACTTAAACCTAAAATGGCGTGAAAGGGCGAACGGATGTCGTGGGCAATGATGGAAAAAAACTTGTCCTTGGTTGCATTGAGTTGCTGCAATTCCTGATTCTTCATTTGGAGCTCACTGGTTTTCTCTGCAATCATTGTTTCCAGCTTTTTTTGTCGTTGTCTGAATCTGTGGATACGGTACCAGATAATCGAACCGACAAGCGATGTAAGAAGGAATGCCAGTAAAAGTTTAAACCACAAGGTGTCCCACCAGGGAGGGAGAATGTCGATGTGAAGGGAGTGACCTTCTTCTTTCCATTGCACCCCATCTTTTGAAGCAAGCACTGTGAAGGTGTATGATCCGGGATCGAGATTGGTATAACTGGCTTCGTGTCGGTTGCCTATATATACCCAGTCCTTGTCGAAACCTTCCATTTTATAGGCGTAAGCTGTTTTTTTGGGCGAAACAAAGTCGAGTGAACGGAATTCGAAAGTGAAATAGTTCTCTTTGTGGCTGAGCGTTAGAGAATTGGATTCGTTGATTGCTTTCTCAAGGATGATTCTGTTGTTTATCTTTTGCCCGATATTTACCGTTTGATTGAATATTCGAAAACCGGTAATATAAACAGGGGGAAGTTGCTCGTGCTTGTTTTCATCAAAATCTTTAGGATAGAATGAATTGAAGCCGTTGGGACCGCCAAAGAACATCGCTCCATCACGGGTTTTTATGGCCCAGCTTTTTAATGATTTGTTCTGTAAGCCATCTTTGAGATCAAAATTCACTGTTTCACCAGTTTCAGGGTCGAACCGGCATAAGCCATTATCGCTTGCCAGCCAAAGATTATTTTGATGATCACCAAGGATGGCACTAATCGAATTTCCTGGAAGACCATGACTGGTATTGTAGTTGGTGAATTGCTTTGTTTTCGGATCGTAGCGGTCGAGCCCGGTATAAATGGTTCCAAACCAGATGATGCCGTTGCTGTCCTCGTATGCACAGTAAATCTCGTTGTTGCTCAGGCTATTGTTGCTGTTGTTGTGGTAAAGGTTTTCAAATTCGAGCCGAGCAGGCGGTGAAGAAAAATCGCTTGCGTTGAGGTCAAGTATGCTAACGCCTCCGTAGGTGGTAATGTATAGCTTTTGCTGACTGCTTTCGTAGATTTGTATAATGGCATTGTTGCACAAGGAGGCGGGATCATCCTCGCTATGGGTGTAATGGTGAAAACGCCCCGTTTGTCTGTCGTAGAGGTGAAGCCCGCTGTTAAGTGTTCCTACCCATAAATTTCTTTTGCTGTCTTCAAAAACGTACCATATGTTTCTGTTCGAAATGGAGTAGGGATCATGGTTGTCGGGTAAAAAGGCAGTAAATTTTCCGTTTTTCAGCCTCGACAGTCCACCGTTGAAGGTCGCAATCCAAAGTGTACCTTCATGATCTTCGCACAGTGAAATAATCGAATTACTGCTGATTGATGATGCATCGTTCTTGTCATGCTCAAATACGGTGAAGGTATTTTTATTGCGGTCAAAATAATTCAGGCCTCCGCCATCGGTTCCTATCCAAATATTACCATCGCTGCTTTCTTCAAAACACAGGGTGTTGTTGTGACTGAGTGACACCGAAGATTCAGGATCATTGTAATAACGTTGGAATTTGCTTTTTCCGGGACTAAACTTATCAAGCCCTGTAATGGTGCCTACCCATATATTCTTGTCCCGGTCTTCGTATACCGTATTGATTTTGTTCGTGTTGAGTGAGTAGGGATTGTATTTTCCGTACCTGACGTACTGAAAGCTCTCGCTTGTTTTGTCTAATATGCTGATCCCCATGGCATTTCGGTCACCAATCCAGATCTTGCCTTCATGGTCTTCACAGAGGGCAAAGGGGACTTCTCCGGCGATACCCCTGCCATCGTTGGTGTCCTTGTACAATTGGGCCTGGTTTACAGAGGGATTCCATTTTAGCAGCCCCACCTGCTCGATGGCAATGTGAAAGTCACCGTCGCGGTCGATGAGCAGGTTTTTCCGATTGTTGCTAAATAAAGCTTCATCGGGGTGTTCAGTCGACTGAGCTTTAAAGCTGCCACTTTTTGGATCATAGTAAAACATGTATTTGCTGAAACTTGCCAACCAGATTTGCTTGTTCTGGTCCTCAGCAATTGCGTATATATTGTTCTTGTAAATTGGTTCTACATCGGGTTCACTAAGTTGATACAGCCTGACATTTCCCTGTCGGGCTGTTAAATCAAAATCGTTTAAGTTGAGTTGCATAATGCCCAAATTGGCCACCGCCATCCATAGTTGATGCTTGCTGTCGATGTGTCCGCTTGTCAGATAGAGTTCATCATACTGAATGCTGTCGAACTTAATTTTTATACGAATAAAGTTGTCATGGTCCCTGTTGTAGCGACACAAACCCCTGTTGTTTAAAATCCAGATATTGCCATCTTTGTCTTCAATTAGCTGATTGATGGTACTCGATGTGAGTGATAAACTGTCGTTGGGATTGTGGTAGTAATTTCGAAAGCTTATTCCATCAAAGCGGCTTAGCCCGTTGATGGTTCCAATCCACATGAAGCCTCTGCTGTCGTGCAAAAAGGTTTGTATATAACCATTGGGCAACCCGTCATCGGGTGTATAATGATCAAATTCGATGTTGCGATTTGCTGCTAAAACAATGTTAACAGCAAAAAGCAAAAAAAACAGGTTTAAAATCCTCTCCCTGAACATTGAATCCGAAATTAAAAAAAATTAAGTAAGAACTGAGGGATAAAGGTAAGTTATTGCTTCAAATTTCTAATCCTCATTGAATATTTTTAACCAGTGTTCTCCGATAGGTGATTTTTTGAGCTTTCCGATCATAAATTTCAAAAACGGGTACATCCATGCGATAGCCGTTTTCTTTGCAATATTTATCAAGCTGCGGGTATACTTTCCGGGCACCTATCAGTATCGACATTCTTCCTTTTAGCGGAAATTCACTAAGCAGATAGTGTGTTTTTTCTATCTTGGTAATCGAGAATGTTTCATCGATGGCCGAAAGTTTTAAACTGTCGGCGGGTTCAACAATGCAACCGGCATCAAAGCCGATGGTCTGTTTGTCACGATAATCAGGTGTACTATAAAATTTACTAAATCCTTTATTAACAACGATGTTATTCACTTCGTAAACTTCGTTGAAAACAATTTTCATGAGTGAGTCCGTCAGGTGATACTGGCCCTTAGATGTTTGATAAACAATAATTTCACCGCCATCTATTCCGGTATTTATCTTTGGAGAATAAAAGGCATTGTAAAAACCCAGATAAGTTAAAACGCTAAGTAACAGAAAGAGAAAAATAATCAGCGTGCTTTTCATGTTTGAATGAATTGATTCCAAAACATTATAAACAATTCAAGCCTTGAATTGATCAATTTTAATTGTCATATGGCAGAGAAAATTCAAAGACAGATCCCTGACCGGGGGCTGAGCTGAGTAGTTCGACCTTTCCTCCCATGAAGCTGGCTATTGATTGACTGAGACTTAGTCCCAAGCCTGCTCCGCCGGAAAAGTGATCGACCCGGTAAAAACGTTCAAATATCTTTTGGTGCTCTTCTTCCTTAATACCAATTCCTGAATCGCTGATGCGGAAATGCACCAGCCCGGCATTTTTGATACATTGAAGCCGAACACTACCTTCTGAAGTAAAGCGAATGGCATTGTCCAGTAAATTGCCAATAATTTGTTGAAACCTTTCCTTGTCGTTGTGAAGTTCAATGGGGAGTTTCCCGATTTCAAGCTGAATGTTTTTGTCACCATCGATAATCAGGTTCTTTTCAAGCTGAGTAAGCGCCTCTTTCACATTAAAGCTGGTTTTGTTGATGCTGAAATTATTGGTTTCAATTTTGGAGAAGTCAACAATGTCGTTTACAATTTTTAGCATGGTGTTGCTGTTCGATCGAATGACCTTATTGAATTCGGCATGTTCATCCGGATCGTTGGTTTGGGCCATCATGTCGGAAAAGCCAATAATGATGTTGAGCGGTGTTCTGATTTCGTGGCTGATATTTTGTAAGAAAGACGATTTCATCCGGTCAGATTGCAAGGCTTTGTCGCGTGCTTCAATCAACTCGTCGTTCATCTTTTTCATGTCGTTCTGCTGATGGTAGATATGCAGAAAAGTATTGTTGAGAAGGCTGTACAGGTTATTCCAGAACATGGTAATCACAATGGCGATCAGCAGCACCGTTATGATCATATTCATCCACATTGGGATAGATTCCATGTAGAATGGATTTTCGGGACGGAAGAATAGAATTTCGGTATGAAACAGTACTGCTGTCAGTACGAGAATCAGCAGACTGGAGGCAGTAATAATCCATCCGATGCGGTGCTTAAAGTAAAGGTAGGCGATGGCCGAAGCCGGAATAAAATAGGCATATCCAAAACCGTACAAGCCAAATGAAAGCAAGGAGCTAAGTCCCATTCCGTAAAGGGCAATCAGAAAAATACTCCCCTTTAGCAGCGTGCTTAAGCGATTGCGCCGAAAATACAGAAAGACCATTACCAGGGCCAAAAAAATCTGTACTCCGTAAATAAATTTGAAACCGGTTTGGGGTACTCTTAACAAGGAAACTGTGATGCCAAAGGCCATAAAAAAAAGCAGAACTATCAGGATGCGGTTCAGCGCCATATCCTTGGTCTGATCCATTTTTTGTTTTAGAAAGTCGGATTTCATAGCTTGGTTAAAGGGTTTATTTAATGCAAATAAATATACTGTAAAACAGTTAAAGTAAAATGAATTGTGGATTAAAAAAAAACCGCAAACTGTGAAAGCTACAATTTGCGGTACAATGCGATTGTTATTTAAACTATTTCTTTTTAATGTAATTGTACAGCCAATCGCCTACTTCGGATGTTTTATATGCTTTTCCTTCGGCAATGTCTTCAGTTACAATTCCTTCGGCCAATGAGGCATTAACGGTCTCACGAATCAGTGCTCCTTCTTCTTTCAGATCGAAAGCATATTCGAACATCATGGCAGCCGAAAGTACGGTTGCAATCGGGTTGGCAATGTCTTTGCCGGCAGCCTGCGGATAGGAACCATGGATGGGTTCGAACACGCTGGTGTGTACACCAATTGATGCTGAAGGCAACAGTCCGAGCGAGCCGGTAATTACCGAAGCTTCATCGGTAAGAATGTCGCCGAACATGTTTTCGGTAACCATCACATCGAAGCTTTTGGGCCATTGAATGATTCTCATGGCTGCATTGTCGACAAACATGAATTCGGTTTCGACCGCGGGGTACAGCGGTGCCATTTCCTGACCAATCTGACGCCATAGTCGTGATGTTTCCAATACGTTGGCCTTGTCAACGATGGTCAGTTTTTTATTGCGTTTCATGGCATACTCGAAACCCAGTTTCAGAATGCGTTCAATCTCGGGCCGTGTGTAAACACAATTGTCGAAGGCGGTATTCCCGTCATCCGAGCGTCCTTTTTCGCCGAAGTAGATGCCACCGGTTAGCTCGCGGATACACATAAAATCAGCTCCTTCAACCAGATCTTTTCGGAGCGGTGATTTGTGCAGCAGTGACTCAAAAGTTTCAACGGGACGAAGGTTGGCATACAAACCAAGCTGTTTGCGCATACGCAATAAACCCTGCTCAGGGCGTACTTTCGCCGTGGGATCGTTGTCGAATTTTGGATGACCAATGGCTCCAAAAAGCACGGCGTCGCTTTCCATGCAAAGCTGATGGGTTGCCTCGGGGTAGGGGTCGCCCAGCTCGTCGATGGCTATTGCTCCGGTGAGCGCTGTTTTATATTGAAGTTCATGAACGAATTTCTCACATACTGCTTTGGTCACTTTCAATGCCTGTTCAATTATTTCGGGACCAATCCCGTCACCTGGCAATACGGCTATTTTTAGTGTTTTGCCCATTTTTATTGTCTGTTTTGATTGATAATCTGTATTGAATAATTAACAACAACTTTTAATTTGTAATTAAAACGAGTGCAATTTTAATAAATATCAAGTGAAATAGAAAAAGAAAGCCTGTTTCCCTTTCATTTATTAACACAGAAAAAATTATTTCTGAATAATGTAGAAAACAACTGCCTCCAACTGCCTCCAACCGCTTTCAATTGTCTTCAACAGCTTTCTATTGCTTTCAACTGCCTTCTTCTGCTTATAGAAAATCATCGAAATAGCGGCTCACCTTGTCCATCAGATGAACGCGGTCGCTTCCTCTCACATTGTGTTCATGACGCGGATATACAAAATAATCGGGCTGGGTACCGGCTTTTACACTTTGACGCAGAAACTGCAGACTGTGTTGCCACACCACCACCGGATCGATGGCACCATGAATGATCAACAGGCGGTCCTGCAGGCGGTTGGCCTTGTTGGCCAGGTTGCTGTTTTCATAGCCTTCGGGATTTTCCTGCGGTGTGTCCATGTAGCGTTCACCGTACATGATTTCATAATATTTCCAGTCGATAACCGGTCCACCTGCAACTCCGGCTTTAAAGGTACCGGGATGATGGGTCATGAGCGAAATGCACATGAACCCCCCGTAACTCCAGCCATGCAGGCCTATGCGGTTTTCATCAACATAGGGAAGGCTTTTCAGGTAGTCGATGCCCCGCATCTGGTCGGCCATTTCGGCCTTACCCAGGTTGCGGTGAATGATTTGTTCGAAATCACGGCCACGTCCGGCCGAACCACGGTTGTCGACCGTAAATGTGATGTAGCCTTTCTGGGCCATGTAATGCTGCCACATGCGCGCACCGCCCATCCATTGCTTGTGCACCAGCTGGGCATGCGGACCACCGTAAACATAAACGACCACCGGGTATTGTTTTGAGGCATCAAAAGCGGGTGGGGTAATCATCCGGCAGTATAAATCAGTGCTGTCGTCGGCTGCCTTGATGGTAAAAATACTGGTTTCTCCCAGGGCATAATCGCTGTATGGATTGGCCGCGGTGAGCAGATTGCGTGACTTCATGCCGTTGATGGTTAAAAGCTCGATTTTTCGAGGTACCTCCAGTGAGCTGTATTGGTCAATAAGGTAGCTCCCATCGTGCGATGGCAAGGTGCTGTGCGTTCCTTCAGCCGGAGTGAGGCAAAGCTTTTCGCCGGTATTCAGGTTCAAACGGTAGCTGTGTCTTTCAATGGGGCTCTTCTCTGTTGAGGTATAAAACAGGAAGTTGCCATCGGAGGTAAAACCCTGAAAATCGCTTACATCCCATGCACCACTGGTGAGTTGCTTTAGCAGCGCTCCCTGTGTATTGTACAGGTAAAGGTGCAGGTGACCGTCGCGCTGGCTTTGCCAAACAAAACGATCGGCCTGACCGGGAACAAATACGGGAGGATGGAGCGGTTCGACATATTTTGTACTTTTTTCATCGAAAAGAGTCGCAATGAATTTGCCGGTCTCTGCCTCGTATGCATTCAGTTGCATGTGGTTTTGCTCACGATTCAGCACCGCCAGATAAATTGTACCTTCGTCGGGCGACCAGGCCAGGTTGGTCAGGTACTGGTCGGCTGGCTGACCGGTTTGCAAATAAACCACGCTTCCCTTCGAGGGACTGTATACCCCGATGGTTACTTCCTCGCTTTCCATGCCGGCCATGGGGTATTTGATGTTTTCAACGGTAGCTTCACGGCTTTCGATGTTCACCAGCGGATAAGCTCCAACCTTGCGCTCGTCCTTTCGTGCAAAGGCAAGATAGTTGGCAGCCGGCGACCAGAATGTGCCTTTTGAAATTCCAAACTCGTTGCGGTGGTAGGTCTGACCATTTACTATGTCTCTATCGACATCGTTGGTAACGGCAACACGCGCCAGACCGGGAGTTGCAATGTACAGGTTGTTCTCCAAAGTGTAAGCCAAATATTCTCCATTGGCGGCCAAATCGATATCCGCGGCTTCAGGAGGAAAGAAAATGCTTCTTGCGATGCTTTTCTTTTTTGCATCGATGAATACTTTTTTCCCCTTTAAATGAAGGCAAAGCAGTTGGTCCTGGGTCCATTCATATTGTGGAAAGGAAGAGCGCGTTGTTTCGCAGAGCGCATTTAACTCATCGAGATGAAGCACAGTGCTTTCTTTACCATTTCGTGCATTCACAGCAATGAGCGCATCGTTTTCTACATAAGTGTAAACATTTCCGGAACCCGCCCATTGGAGTTGCGAAAGGTTATCAGGGATGAAATTACGATAGTTTTTACCGCCGGGAATTACCTCGTCGAGGGTAAATGATTTGTTTTGAGCAATTCCGCCCATACTAACAAGAAATACCAGGGCCAATAAAACAAGCTGCTTCTTCATTTTCTAATGATTTGGTTTAACTACAGTTGATAAAAGTAAGCAAAGCTGCTGTTAGTACAATGATGAAAGTCTTTACGATTAATTTTTTTCAAGTTAACAAAACTTTCTTTATGTCGTTGGTGTTAAGTAAAAAGACAAAAAAGTCTTAAAAGATATTCTATTCGTCAATTCAAAAATATGATTTATGAAACGAAAACTAGGGTTAGGAATATTGGTATTAATGATTTCGGGTTTGTTCTACTCCTGTTATGATTATGTAAATGAGATAGTAGAAATGGAATTGGAAAACAATGAGTTTGTCGTTGGTGTTTTCCAAAATCAGGAAGATTTTTTGAAAAATTCAAACAACACTTATACCGACGGAAAAATTGTTGTAAGAACCGTATCAACATTTACAGATCATACTCATGAAAAAGGAAAAACTGAAATAGAAGGCTTGGGTGATGAATATAATGAAAGCATTGAGGCAGTTGATGATGCAGCTTACATTGGTTATAGCGAACTTGAGTTTGTTTTTGATTTGAGGAGAAATGACGGGTGGTCGAATTGGGGCACTCCGGCTGCAACCGGCACCTATAAGGATCATGAATTCATTGGTGAAGAAGAAAGTGTAATCGATGGAGGAATATTAGGAAGTTTTCGTGTAAAAAGTAAGTATTATGACGATGTTTATTTCTTTAGTATAGAGGTTAATACACCACCTGTTCATTTGCATTTATGCCTTGATGACATTGATGAAAACCCGGTTAATGAAATTCCGACAAAGTCATGGGTCGTAGAGAAGATTTTAGATCACAACGATAATCCCCTCACCGACGATGATGATTTCAAATATTTTGTTGATGATGTTTTTACCTTTCAGAAAGTGGATAAGATGTACATCGAGCCGGGCAGTTTGATGAGCCCCGATGAAAGTGATTACCTGGGGCAGATGCAGGGTGGAAAGTACTATGGATCGTATACTGTAAAAGCAGAGGATGACGGGAAGGTAGTGGTAAAAACCAACTTTGCCGAGGTTTTTGGCTACACCTTCACGGTAGTGCATTCCGATTTTGAGAAAATGCAACTACAGTTCACCACGGGAAGTGGTAAAACGGGTAATCTTTTTTTGACAAAAAAACTTTAAGCACATTTTTGACGAAGGACAATGACACACTGGAGCAAGTTTTTCTCCAGCCAGGTTGTGTTTTTCACCTTTGACAGTAAAAAAAATAACTATATGAGAAAAGCAATCTATGCACTTGCAGTATTCTTGTTGGGAGTACAAGTAGTAGCTGCACAAACAAAATATTTAAATCAACTGGACGAAGTGGCTGTTAAACTCAATGAATACCTTTATTTTACAACACGTGATTTTACAGGCAATCAGAGCATTGCTCACTTAAGCGGCATGAATTTTTCAGGTGCGGTTTTAAACCAGTGGGAAGTAGCTTTTCAACTTAAGAGTGGGGCAGCAATTGTGCCTTCTCTATTGGGAGGAAGGTTTTCTTCATCTCCAAATTTTGATATTGTCGGCAATGATGTTTCGTTTTATAACGAGGGCGTGAATATCTTCAACAGCTCAGCGGGTGGTGAACTTCAGTTCTTCTTCATTGATGAAGACGGCCGTCCCATTTATGATGTATTTAGTGGTGAGCGGATTGGTTTTACTATTCCGGTGATGGAAGGGCTTGGATTGGGTATGGGCGCTGCCCCGGCCTTATTGCCCGGGCTCAGTTTGGGTTTGGGCTATGGAACAGAATTTTCATTCGGTATTCTTCCCGGCGTGTACAAATCGCTTGCGGGTTCGTTGAACGAAAACTTTACGATAGAAAAGGATATGAATTATGCGCTTGGTATTAAGCACGATGTAGCTTACTGGCTTCCTTTTTTAAGCGACAGGAATTATTCACTGTCAGTTGCCGCAGCTTACCATTCAATGAATCTGGGTTTCGGCATTAGCGATGCCTTGCTAAACGATGTAATGACTGTGGAAAACGAAATGCTGAATATCGACAATCAGCTGACGGGGCTCACTTATCAAACAGCGGCCTATAATTTTGAACTGTTCGCCACCAGGAAGCTTGGGCTGCTGGATCTTTCTCTTTTTACATCGTATCATTCAGCTAATTATGCTTTTCTCTCGGAAGGCTCATTGTATGTAAGTTTGAAAAATGATATGCCTGAAGTGGATGAGGATTATACCCTCAATAATTTAATTGATATTAATGTAGATAGAAGTGCCTGGTTAAGTGGTGTGGCACTCGATTTCAGTTTCGGCGGTTTTGATCTTGGATTGAAATATGCATACGGAGATAATCTGCATTATGGCGGACTTAATCTGGGGTATACCTTTGCTTTAAAGAAATAAGTAAAACTAAATTTAACAAGAACGGCTGACCGGCTTGCTAATCCGGCCAGCCGTTTTTTATGTTGAGCTGTTTGCTTCGGCAATCATTAAAAATCAGCTGCGGGCATTATTTCATCATTTCCAGCAGGTTCAGCATTTTAATGGTGGCAATGATGGCCGCATTGGTTTGGTCGGGATCAAGCCCGCGGGTTCTGAACTCCCGGTCGAGTTCCCAAATAATAACCGTTTCGACCAGGGCATCGGTTTTTCCGCCGGGGGGAATGGTCACCGCATAGTCGATCAGTTTCGGGAAGGGCTTTTTTAGTTTCCTGTAAATCTTTTTTAGCGCGTTCATAAAGGCATCGTACTGACCGTCGCCGGTGCCGGTTTCTTCATACACCTTGTTGTTGTAACGTATGGCCAGCGACGAAACCGGTTTAAGTCCGTAGGCCATCGACACCGTGAAGTTCTCGATGGTGACAACCTCGGCCACCGACTGATTGCGCAGTACGTCGGAAACGATGTAAGGCAGCTCTTCGGCGCTTACCGAAGCTTTTTTGTCGCCCAGTTCGATGACCCGCTGCGTTACTTTCTTCAGCGATTCGGCATCGAGTTTGATTCCCAGGTCTTCAAGATTTTTCTTGATATTGGCCTTGCCCGATGTTTTGCCCAGGGCATATTTTCTTTTACGTCCAAAGCGTTCGGGGAGCAGCTCGTTGAAGTAGAGATCATTTTTATTGTCGCCATCGGCATGAACTCCGCTGCACTGGGTGAAAACGAATTCACCAATGAGTGGTTTGTTGGTTGGAATGCGCACACCCGAAAAGGTTTCAACCAGTTTACTTACCGTATTGAGTTTATGCTCCTGAACATTGGTTGTCAGCTGCAAATGATCTTTGATGGTGGCGATTACACTCGAAAGGGGAGCGTTGCCTGCCCTTTCGCCCAAACCGTTGATGGTGGTGTGTACGCAGCGGATTCCTGCTTTGAGGGCATTGTAAACATTGGCAATGGCCAGGTCGTAATCGTTGTGGGCATGAAAGTCGAAATTCAGCCCGGGATAAGCATCGATTATTTCCTTACAAAAATCATAGGCTTCATCGGGATTGAGTATGCCCAGGGTGTCGGGCAGCATAAAACGTTCAATGGCACTGTGTTGAAGTCCCTTAATCATAAAATGCACATAATCTTTTGAGTTGCGCATTCCATTCGACCAGTCTTCGAGATAAACATTGACTTTCAGTCCCTTCTGTGTTGCCAGTTCAATGTTGCTGATGGCATCCTTCAGGTGTTCCTCGGGGGTTTTACGCAACTGTTCGGTTACATGTTTGTAAGATCCTTTCAGCAATAAATTGAGTACCCTGGCACCTGAATCTACAATCCAGTCAATTGAAACGCCGTTGTCGACAAAGCCCAGTACTTCAATTTTTTCAATGTGTCCATTTTTGCGGGCCCATTCAGTAATTCGCTGTACTCCTTTAAATTCGCCTTCGGAAACCCTGGCTGATGCCACCTCGATGCGGTCGACCCGCAAATCGTTAAGCAGCACTTGTGCCATGCTTAGTTTCTCCATTGAATTGAATGACACCCCGGTGGTTTGTTCTCCATCGCGCAGGGTGGTGTCCATGATTGTTATCAGCTTGTTGTCCATCATTTCTTCCCTTCTCTTCCCTTATTTATTAGCCTTGTGCCAGGGGCGGGAATGAGCCCCCGGCAAGTTGTGCGTGTTTTACGCTCTAATACGATGAAGCGTTTTTAACGGGCATTCTCAAAAGCTTCGATTTCATCTTTCATGTTGACCAGGTAGTCGATGTCGTCGTAGCCATTGAGCAAACATTCCTTTTTGTAGGCGTTTATTTCGAAAGTAAACACCGAACCCGTCGAATTGTTGGTGAAAGTTTGCTCTTCAAGGTTAACGGTGAAGCTTGCCTTGTTGTCTTTTTCGATGGTTTCGAAAATTTCTTCCAAATATTCGGGTGAGACCTGAACAGGCAAAAGACCGTTGTTCAATGCGTTTCCTTTAAAGATATCGGCAAAAAAGCTCGATACCACTACTTTGAAACCTGCATCGTAAATGGCCCAGGCTGCATGTTCGCGGCTCGATCCGCTACCAAAATTTTTTCCTCCCACAAGAATTGAACCGGTGTATTGGTTCTGGTTCATTACAAAATCGGGATTGGGAGTGTCGCCATCGAGGTAGCGCCAGTCGCGAAACAGGTTTTCGCCAAAGCCCTTGCGTTCAACGGCTTTTAAGAAACGGGCAGGGATGATCTGGTCGGTGTCGACGTTCTCGATGGGTAATGGTACGGCTGTACTTTTCAGTGTGGTAAATTTATCTATTGGCATGACTTTAATTTATTATTTATTATTTATTAATTATGATTTATTATTTGAGCCGGTGTTCAAGGTTTTTCGTGAACTAATAAAAATGGCTGTCAATTCTTTTGCCTCTTTCAATAGTGGCTCAACTTTTTCTTTTGGCAATAATCCTTCATCAATTACCAATTTAAGCCACATAGCCCTTCGATTACTATCGATAATTTAGCTATAAAAGCTGCTTTAGATTGTGCAACTAAAGCTGCACGGTAGTTCGCAGGAACAGATGTAGAACATCTGATGAGTTGCCCTTCAATATGTCTTCCCAGTTTGTCAGAAGGAAGTGATATTGCCAGTTTTATGCATCGGCGGGCAAATTGGTAAGTTCTTATATTCAGTTCCTGTTTATTCAACTTATTTCATTTAGAAATCATTAGCTATTTAAATCAATCACTTTAATCAGGCATTATACTGCTTTTAGCGAGAAATAATAAATAGTCAATAATAATTTATAAATTATTCGGGTTGGTAACCGTTCCTGTTATGGCGCAGGCTGCTGCTACCAGCGGAGAGGCAAGCAGGGTACGTGCCTTGGGGCCCTGGCGTCCTTCAAAGTTCCGGTTGGTGGTCGAAACTGCATATTTTCCTGCCGGAATTTTATCGGGGTTCATGGCCAGACAGGCTGAACATCCGGGCTGGCGCAATTCGAAACCTGCTTCTTCAAGAATCTTGTCGAGTCCTTCGGCGCGAACCTGTTTTTCAACAGCCACTGATCCGGGAACCAGCCAGGCAGTTACATTGTCGGCTTTCTTTTTGCCTTTTACAAAGGCGGCAAAGGTTCTGAAATCTTCGATACGGCCATTGGTGCAGCTGCCAAGGAAAACATAATCGACCGGCTTTCCGGCAATGGCTTCTCCTTCGGTAAAGCCCATGTATTCGAGCGACTTTTTGAAGCTGACCTTGTCGTTGCCTGTGAGTCCTTCGCTGGTTGGGATGTTTTCACTGATTTTAATGCCCATGCCGGGATTGGTGCCATAGGTGATCATGGGCTCAATGTCGGCTGCATCGAAGGTGTATTCGGTGTCGAAAACGGCACCATCGTCGGTTTTCAGTTCCTTCCATTCAGCGAGCTTTTTTTCCCATTCGTCACCTTTGGGCGCAAACTGGCGGCCTTTCACATAGTCGAAAGTAGTTTGGTCGGGGGCAATTAAGCCACCGCGGGCGCCGCATTCGATACTCATGTTGCAAACGGTCATACGGCCTTCCATGCTCAGACTGCTGATGGCCGATCCGGCAAATTCAACAAAATGGCCGGTTCCGCCGCTGGTTGAAATTTTTGAAATGATGTAGAGTACGATGTCCTTGGCTGTTACCCCTGCTTTGAGCTCACCGTCGACGGTAATGCGCATTTTCCTGGGTTTGGGTTGCATGATGCACTGACTGGCCAGTACCATTTCGACCTCGCTGGTTCCGATACCAAAGGCAACGGCTCCAAAAGCACCGTGGGTTGATGTGTGGCTGTCGCCACAAACGATGGTCATGCCCGGCTGGGTGAGTCCCTGTTCAGGACCGATAATGTGCACTACGCCGTGACCTTCGCTACCCAGACCGTGATGGGTGATGCCATGTTCTTCGCAATTTCTTCTCAGCTTTTCAACCTGATTACGCGAGAGTTCATCTACTATTGAAAGGTGTTGGTTGGTGGTTGGTACATTGTGGTCGGGGGTGGCCGTGGTTTGATCGGGACGTGCCACTTTCAAACCCCTGTTTTTTAAACCCAGAAAAGCGACCGGGCTTGTTACTTCATGAATAAAGTGACGGTCGATGTACAATACACTCGGGCCGCCTTCAACTTTCTTTACTACGTGGGCATCCCACACTTTATCGAATAATGTTTTCATTCGTATGTTTCTTTTTTATTTATTTCACTGTGGTGATTTTATTGATGGCATCGATAAAGGCTTCCACCGAAGCGGTAATGATGTCGGTATGGGCTCCAAAACCATTGTAGTTCCGTTCGCCGTGTTTGATGGTCATGTGCACTTTACCAAAATCATCACTTCCTTTGTTGATGGCCTGTATCAGAAATTCCTCGAGCGAAACTTCGCGGGTAATGATTTGTTTCACTGCATTGATGGCTGCATCAACGGGGCCGTTGCCTGTTGATGAGGCACTGAATTTTTCACCGGCAATAAGCAGGCGTACACTGGCCATGGGTTCCAGCGATTTACCCGAAATCACCTGCAGATAATCCAGTTTGATGCGGTCGTTTTCGTGACGGACCTCACCAGCCAGCATAAGCAGGTCGTCTTCCTTGATGTCTTTTTTCTTATCGGCCAGTTTCAAAAATTCCTCGTACACTTCTTCGAGTTTTTCTTTTGATAAATTGAGGCCGAGATTGCTCAGGTGGTGTTTGAGCGCTGCACGTCCGCTGCGGGCAGTAAGCAAAATCGATGATTCGTTGATGCCTACATCGTTGGGATCGATGATTTCGTAATTTTCGCGGTTTTTCAACACACCATCCTGATGAATCCCCGATGAGTGGGCAAAGGCATTGCGGCCGACAATGGCTTTGTTGGGTTGCACGGGCATGTTCATCAGGCTCGATACCAGCCGGCTTGTTTTGTAAATGTGCTTGGTGTTGATGTTGGTTTCAATACCCAGTTCTTTTTCACGGCTTTTAAAAGTCATTACCACTTCTTCGAGCGAGGTATTTCCGGCGCGTTCGCCAATTCCGTTGATGGTCACTTCCACCTGGCGGGCACCATTCAGAATGCCGCTTACCGAGTTGGCGGTTGCCATTCCCAGGTCGTTGTGGCAATGGGTTGAGAGGATGGCCTTGTGCACTCCCTTCACATTTTCCATCAGAAACCTGATTTTTTCACCAAACTCGTGGGGCATGGTGTAACCGGTAGTATCGGGAATATTTACCACAGTGGCTCCGGCTTTAATTACCGCTTCAACTACTCTGGCAAGGTAAACATTGTCGGTACGGCCGGCATCTTCGGCGTAAAACTCAACGTCTTCGACATAGCGCCTGGCATATTTTACAGCCGCTACAGCCCTTTCAACAATCTCGTCCTGGTTGGAGTTGAGTTTGTATTTGATGTGATAGGGTGAGGTACCAATTCCGGTATGGATTCTGCCTTTTTTTGCATATTTAAGTGCATCGGCCGCCACATCAATGTCTTTCTCAACTGCACGCGTTAATGCACAAATGGTTGGCCAGGTAACTGCCTTGGATATTTCGACGACCGAATTGAAATCGCCCGGACTCGATATGGGGAAACCGGCTTCGATTACGTCAACGCCTAGTTCCTCGAGTGCTTTTGCCACTTCTATTTTTTCAATAGTGTTTAACTGGCAACCGGGAACCTGTTCTCCGTCGCGCAATGTGGTGTCGAAAATGTACAACCTGTCGCTCATGATTTCGTCTTTTGGGCCGTTGTTACGGCATGTTCTACTTAATTTATCTACATTAAAAAAGCCATTCCCTGTGTCTGAGAATGGCCTTACAATATTTTTATGCTTTTACATATCCATACCACTCTCATCGTTGTTGAACGAGAATTAGAATGCCTAGTAGGTTAATGAATGATATGTAAATGCTGCTGATCATGTTTCTTAATTATTTCGTGCAAATATGGCAATATTTTTTAAAAATGAAAATAAAAGGCCTGTTTTATTTATAAATGTTAAGCAGTTGGCTCAAATAATTAACACAGCAGTTTAACAAATGGTAGTCAGTAATGTTCGGCGCTTCCTACTTTCATTTAACAATTTTGACTATTTCATCCCATAAAAAAGGCCTGCAAGCTGTATGCAGGCCTTTTTTTATGTACTTCCGTTTATTTATTTCTGACCAAGCATGAAGTTAAAGCCAAAGCTTGCGTTCATGTGTTGGGCTGAAAGCGGACTGGTAATGGCCAGCAGGTTGTCGGTAGCGATGAAAAACTGTACCGGTCCGGCCTTAAAGGCAGCACCCAGTCCCAAATTGGTATAGGAGTTGCCGATGATGGAATAGCTGGCTGACACACTGATTGCATTCAGAAACAGCGCATTTCCCGAAAGGGTGACCGCGTTGGTGAGTATGCCATCGTACAGCATGAGCTGGTCGACCAGGCCGGCCGTAAACATTTCGTTTACCTTGTACTGACCGCCGACATAAATGCGCGTTGGCAAGGTCGTTGAAAACTCATCGGCGGTGGCTTTCATGTTCAGGCTGTTGGTGATGTCTTCCTCCAGCTTGGTGATTTGTTCATCGAAGGGTACATAGTTGGGATCGTTCTCATCGATTGAGTTGGAGAAATCAAGGCCTTCCCATTTAAAGCTTCCGCCATGGGTAAGGTGCGTAAGGTTGCTCTTCCAACCGATGGTTCCGAGATCGAGCACACTGGCCGATAGTTCAATTTCGGGCGTGAGCTGGTAATTGACTCCCAGATCGATACCGACCCCCATATTTGAAAAGTTGAGCGCATAGCCAATGGGATCGAGTTCGCCTTCGGTACTGACAACGTCGAATAAATTACCATTTGTTTGCGGCGCTACCATTGGGATGCTGATGTTGTAATCTCCTTCGGTAGCGATCTCGATGTACTCCATATTCGAGTCGGTGGTAATTGAAAATTTTGAAACACCGGTATTTACTGCTGCAAAACCTGTAAGTAGTTTGATGCGAATTCCCGCTGTTAAGTTATCAATGACTTTTCGGGTATAGCCCAGATTGTATTCCCGGTAATGAAGCATATTCATATCAAGGTTGGTGCTAAAGGTCGATCCAACATAGGCGGCATTTCCGCTGTTGAGAAAACCTATCAGGTTTTTTTCAAAACCCATGCGTAGCAATTCCCGTTCGTTAACCGAAAAGCTGAATACCTGGTCGTTGGTTCTGAGTTGGAAATTCAGCAGGGGCATGCTGAAACTCTGACTGAGAAAATTCTGATCGGGGATGTTGTTGTAAAATTTATCCAGATCAATCAGCAGATCATTTCCCTGTTTGCTGGCTACCTTGTCGATGGAGAAGGTGCTGTTAATCCCCACATTGTAGCGGGTTAAACCGGGTAACGAAAATATGATTTTGGAACCATCATGCAGGTTGGCAGGGTTCAGATCGTAGGCCTGCGGCATGTTTTCCATGTGGTAAAACATGTTGTTGTCCTGGCCCTTTGCAATGATCGAAAAGAGCAGTACAAAGGCAAGGAGTAAGTAGTTTATGTTATTTTTCTTCATCTTATTCATGTTTTTATTCCTTATTGCCAGATATTCCACCGAGATCAATTCCGGCTTTTAATCCTACATTCAGATAAATCTCGTTGGTTGAATTGAGTTTAGCCGGTTGACTACCATCACCGGGCGATGCGATGGTAGCAGTAAAGATGATTGCTGATGCATCGCGGTAGGCAGGTATATTGGCTGCAGAAAGGTTGATGGAGCTGTTGCTCGATGAGGGTGCAGTTACATTTCCTTCGGCATCAACCTGAGCCGCTTCGAGCAGCATGGTTTGTACCACTGCACCTTTGGTTTCGTAGGTGAGTGAATCGACAAAGCTCAATTGCAGATCGACACCAAAGGGAAGACCGTTTTCGGCATGCAGCAATAATTCTCCGCTTTTAACCATGTCGAGTGTTCCTCCATCGAAAGACAGCGTGTCGGTAACGGCAATCGACTCGGTAGTGAACTGCAGGGGGATTTCCACCTCGAGACTGAATCCAATCTCTCCGTTCATGTCCACATAATTCAGATTGTCGTTTGACGGAGGTCCATCGGGGTTCATCAGTATCTGACCGCCGTAGGTAATTTTATCGGTGGGAGGCAAGGCAAAAAAGTCAACGATGTTGGAGTTACTGTTGTCGAACACCACTTCGCCTGTGATACTTGTTTGAGCAGGATAGTCCGGGTAGGGAACAATGAAGGCAGGTGCACCCAGTGCAGCACTTGCATCGCCATTGTAGCCGGTAAGATCCAGTGAAGCTTCGACTGGCACGCTCAGCGTATTTTCGATAATCAGTTTGATGGTTGGATTTAAAAGGGTAAGGTTACCGTCCAGCAAGTCGAAGAAATCAAGCGACAGGTTGAATTCATCTTCATCGAGTGCTACTTCCATTTGTCCAAAATCGCCTTCGGCCGACTTGATATCGAGGTTACTGATCGAAATGCTGAAATTGAACGATTCATTGGCCCCAAAGTCGACATAGTCGTCGGTGGGGTTCACCACTACACTGTAGCCGTAGAACAGGGTATTAAATATGTTGCCGGCATTTTCTGAGAAATCAATTTCGGTATTGGCCAGGTCGATGGAAAAGTTGCTTTGATCAGCTGCGCTGAAGTTGTTGGATGCACTCAATACGTTTCCATTTCTTGTAATGGAAGGGAAATCGAGAACAATGTTTCCAGTAATAGGAAGGGTTTTGTTCATGCTTACATTGAGTGTGCCACTGTTCAGGGTGGCCTTGTGCAGGTTGATGTCGTCGCTTATTTTAATATTGTCGAGTTTTTGCTGTTCTCCCTCGATGGTTTGTTCAGGCACTTTAAAGCGACCCGATTCAATTTCGGCATCGATCAGCTGCATGCTGAATGAGAGTCCGTCTTCAAAATTAATAACGGGCTGGATTCCTCCCGAGCCATCGGTGTAGAAGTACGACAGGCGAACGCCCAGCTGGTTGCTCATGGTAAGGCCGGCCAGATCGATGGTATGAATTTCGGTGGCCGAGCCGGGCGATCCGTTGGCAGTAGCAATGCTACCAGGTAAGCCAAATTTTTCTCCGTCGAAGTAATCTTCACTATAGTAAATATCGTATCCCGGATAGCGTTCGGCAAATCCGAAGTCGAGGGCAGAAATTACATTATTATTGGCAATGTCGTATAGCTCAGCCCTCATGAATACACCAAATACAGGGAGTTCATTGGTGAATTCGATACGAAGCTGACCGCCACTGAAAGTCACCGATTCAAATTCGTCGCTGGCTTCCACCTCAAATTCTGTTGGAGTTGAAGGTTCATAGGTGTAGGCCGGGAAGCTTTGTTCTTTTCCGTCGGCATCCTTCAGTTCCTGTATGTCACCGCTCATTTCCTCGAGCAAATCGCCCAGGGTAATGGCGTGTGAAAAATCGAAGTCGAGGGTAACTCCTTCCAGGTCGAAGTCAAAACTACCCAGGTCGAGGCTCGACTCAAATTCGATCAGGTCTTTCACTGCATATTTGAAGATGTCGTTCTCTGAATAGGAAACGACCAAATCGTTGTCTGTGTTTTTTCCAATGAGCGAATCTTCGCCCATCAGGTTAATTACGCTTTGCATTTCAACGTTGCCATAAGCAAGGGGTAATACCATTTCAGGAGCACCCTTTACCTGCACGTTATCGAAATCGGTCAGCTCTTTGAGCCCACACGACCAAAGGCCAAGCACTAAAAAAAGGGCAATGAACGTTCTTAGCCGGGTGCTAAAACTTTTGTTTTTAGTCATCTGTAAAACTTTTTAGTGGTAGAAAAACAGGTCAGGCAATTGGTGCCTGACCTGTGGGGTCTTATTTATTTAACAATTTGTGTGTTATAGCCATATTGAGCCGAACTCACTTTAAGGAAGTAAACGCCCGATGAAACTTCGTTCATTGGGATGCTTGTTACTTGTCCGGGAGTCAGATAATCAACATGAAATTTCAATACAGAACGTCCTGCCAGGTCGGTAACAATGAAATGTACATTGCTTATTTCGCTAGTACCTTTCCAGCGAATATTGAGCTGATCGACAACCGGGTTGGGGTAGATGCTCAGTTGTTTTCCAAAAGTGGCTTCATCGATACCCACTTTTTGTTTCACATCGACCGAAACCGTTGTTTTAACCGATTGACCTGCTGCGTTGGCAGTGATCTCCAGTTCGGCAACACCATAAGTGTCGGCGGTAAAGGTGAGTGTAAGTGTACCTCCGCTAACGCTGGTGACGATCAGGCCGGTATTGGTGTTTGAAGTCACTTCATAACTAAGGGCATCTCCATCGGGATCGCTAAAGTAATCGCTCAGGGTGATGGTAAACGGTGCATCGTCTTCGTTCACCTGCACGGCAGGGATATCCGAAATCAGTTCCGGTGCACGGTCTTGTACCTCTACCGTAAAGGTGTAGCTGATGTTATCTCCGCCGGAAACACCCAGAATGGTAATTTCACTTGATCCGGAGAGGCCTGCAGCAACGCTGATGTTGAGTGTGTTGCCGTTCAGGCTGGCATCAATCAGGTCGTCGTTTGATACGGTGCCCAGCGAAATTACCAGGTCGTCATCATCCTCGTCGCTGAACAGATTGCTCAAATCGAAGCTCAGTGCATCGCTGTTTTTGAATACCTGCTGATCGGCAGGGCCTTCATTTACTACCGGCGCTTTGTTTTCGAGTGTAACGGTGAAGGTATAGTCGATGGTTTTACCCGCCGAAGTACCCCGCAGGGTAATGTCGAAATCGCCGGTCATGCCTGCAACAGGAGTTACTATCAGCGTATTTCCCGAAAGGCTCACTGTGGCTTTTGTATCATCAGAAAGCGAAAGCAGTGAAGCTATAACAGTCGGATCATCTTCATCGATAAACAAGGTGGAAATATCAATTTCAACGGCATTGCTGTTTTTAGGAATGATCTGATCTTCGAGCGGAACATTGACCTTCGGCGCCATGTCTTTCACTTCAACCGTGAAGGTGTGGCTTACGGCCTTGTCGTTGGTTTTACCCTGGATGGTCACTTCAACCGTACCGTATTCTGTTCCAACAGGTGTGATGAAGGCTGTATTTTCGATGATGCTTACATCGATGATTCCTGCCTTTGAAAGCTCAAGCAGGGAAACAGTCACCTGTGGGTCGTCGCTGTCGGTAAATACATTTTCGAGATCAACTACCAGGATGGAATCGTTTTTATACATTACCTGGGCATCGACCGAAGTATTTAGCAGGGGTGCAGCATCCTTCACATTGACAATGAAACCTGCTTCGGCCGATTTTCCAAAGGCAGAACCGGCAATGAATATGGCTGCCGAACCACCTTTGTTTTCAGCAAAGCTGAGTGTTAAGGTGCTGCCTTCGACTGTGGCACTTACCATTGAAGGCAACGAGTTGGATGCAACAGAATAGGTGATGGCATCCCCGTCGGGATCGGTAACCAATCCTTCGAGTGAAATGCTGATATCCTCTGAGTTTTTCCACAAATCAAGGTTGTCGAGGCTTCCTGCCACCACCGGTGCATTGTCGGTAGTGAAAACCGAAAGCAGTGCCGTGGTTGTGAGTCCGTTCGATTCGGCTGTAATGGTGAGCGCAGCGGTTCCGGTGTAGTTGGCATCGACTACATTGAGTACGAGCGAACCATCGGTCACCTGGGCGCTGAGCCAGTTTTCGTTGGTGTTGGAAGTAACTGACAGGCTGATTTCATCGCCGTCGATGTCGGTAAAGGCAGTGCTGATGTCGATGGTTTTCGTGCTTTCGGCTTTGTCCAATTCAACAGGAAGCAGCGGTGATGTTAATGCCGGGGGTGTATCCACATCGGGGCCATTGACTGTAATGCTGAAGTTTTGTTCAGCAGTGGTCGTACCATCGCTGGCTTCCAGCGTAAGGGTGTAAGTACCGGCATCGGTAGCCAGCGGTGTTCCCGAAAGAATACCGGCCAGACTTCCGGCTGCATCGAAGCTTAACCAGGCTGGTACATTGAGGGCCGTGAAAGTAAGCTCGTCTCCATCGGTGTCCGATGCAGATACAACGAGGCTGAAGGCCTGATTGTAATCGATGGTATAGCTTGAATCGACATTGATCACCGGCGCATCGTTTACCGGATTGATGCTAAGAGTAAAGCTGGCACTAGCCTGTTGTTCATCGGGATCAATTACGTTGACCTCAACGAGTGCATCACCATTGAAATTGGCCGGTGGAACAATTTTCAGATTTCCATCCAAAACGCTCACATCAAAATTGTTGTTGCTGGCTGTTACATTGGTCACAATGCTCAGCTGGTCGAACGGTGTATCGAGGTCTTCGATGCCCAGATCGATGTTCAGTTCAGTGTCCTCGTTAATGCTCTGGTCGGCAATGGCAGCCAGGGTTGGCGGCGACTTCACCTTCCTGATCATAATTACCTTGGTTTGGGTAACCGTGTCCTGATCATTGAAGGCTTTGTAAACGATCGAATCGACCGCTTCCGCATTGGCTGATGCTTCATAATTGCCGGCATAGGTCGTTTTGATTTCATTCTCAAACTTGCTGAAAGCAAAATCCGAAAGGGTTCCTTTGCCCGGTTGATTGACTACTTCCATGTTGACCTGCCCTGAAGTACTGGTGGCCAGGAAGGATAGTGCTGTAACTTCTCCGTAGTTTACTGTGACTGTATCGCGCGAAACAGCAATGGCTACTCCTCCGTTATCGAAGGGATCGGTTTCCTCCACGATGGTACTGTCGGTAGGTTCAACCATGATGCTGTCGGGAATTTCGGGTGGAGTAGGATCTTCGAGGAAGCCCGATTTAAACCGGGTGTCGAAGGCATCGACCTCCATGGCCAGGAGATCTTCCTGCGGATTATTCAGCTCTTCGTTACCATAGTAGTAGTAGACGCGGTTGCCACCGTAGCGCATTTGATTATAGTAGTAGGTATAACCTCCATTGGCATCGAGTGTTAAGCTTTGTGTGGCAATTACACGTCCGGTTGAAGCATCGCGATGGCTTACCTGAATGGGGAAATTACCGGCATAGCGGTCGAGATAGCTGACCACATTATAACCATTTCCAAAGCTCCGTGCTAAATTGTACAAAAAGTTGTAGTTGTAGTTAACCCTGATGGATCCATTGTACAATCTGACAGCACTGATCACCGATGGATTATATTGTACGGTAATATAAGAATTGGCATAACGTTTTGCAATGATTGCATATCCTACATTGCTTGGCTGGGTGGTATTTCCCATGTATTGATAAGTTCTTCCCCGGTAATACCAGCGAGCATAGCGGTAGTAATAAACGTAGGTGTTGTAGTAATTGTAGTATCTGACTGACCTGAAATCGAGGTAGCTGCTAAGTTGTCCCGCCGGCAGTTCAATTACAGGCGGTACGGTTACATTAATGCTTACCGTTGCTTCGTTCGATACAGCACCTTTATCATCCGTCACTGTGAATTTAAAGCTTTCACTACCAGTGAAATCAGTACGTGGTTTGTAGGTGAATACACCGCCCGACCATCCAAAATAAGCAGCATTGGAAGGTGCAGCGGTAATTTTAACCTGCAGGGCTGAGCGCGCACTTTCCTGATCACTGGCAGGAATATTGAAACGAATCACCTGACCGCTTTCCACTTCTGTGCTAAAGTCGTTTGCTACCGGTGCGGTGTTTTGTATGACTTCTTCGATGTTGAAACGTACAATTGTTTGTGATGAGTTGAGCGGATTGCTTCCTGTTTCACTGCTCATCAGTACCACAATTTCGGTATTGTTCACGTTTTGTTTTGGCTGGTAGGTGGCTAACTGTGTAGCGGGGTCATAAGTGATTTCGCCGCCCATACTGGCCGCTACTTTTTTGAATTCAAGTGCTGAAGCCAGGTCCTTATCTTTTGAATCGTCCATTACGGCTTTGAAGCTTACCGTTTCGCCATATTTTACATTGAAAACAGGGTTGCTTAGCGGCGCATCGTTTTGATCCAGCAGCGTCAGAACAGGCTTGTCGTTCATTGCTGCAACATTGAAGCTGACTTTTCCTGTATTGACTTCGTCACCCGATGTTAATTTGTATACAAATTCATCGTTGCCGAAAAAGTCCGGATCGGGCATGTACCTTATATACAATGCATTTTGGTCCATCACCGTAGCGATGCCGTTTTCAGCCTGGGTCTCTATAGTCAGTGCTATGCTTCCATTCTTTTCCCATACTGAAGCAAGTCTGGAGAGCTGCTCGGAGGAAAAGGAATTAAAGAGTGAAAAAGATTTTGCTACATCTTCATATACCTGGGTGAGTGTTACATCGGGCGCCCAGTCTTCGAGTACGACCAGTACGTTTTTATCCGACTCGATGGTCAGTCCGATGGCATTGCTGTTGCTAACAACGCAACGGTAAATGCCGGCATCGGCTTTGCTAATGTTGTTCAAAACCAACTGTGCAGCAGTGGCTCCTTCAATTTTTGTGTCGGCTTTGTACCACTGGTAACTGTTGCCTTCTCCACAAACATTGGCTTCGAAGCTTACCGTTTCGCCAATCGATGAACTGTGGGCCACCACTTTTGGCAGGCTCAATGACTGTGGAGCTGCCAGAACCACCGCGTTGGTAAATCCTTGTTTAAATGTTTCGATGTCGCAAAAATCAAGTGCGTTACCCCGGATGTCGATCATGGCTGTTGTGGTCGAAGTGCTGGCAGCTGCCGGAAGTTCCGACAATTTGTTGTAAGCCAGTGAAAGGTAGCTTAGTTTTGATAAATTGTAAATCGAAGCAGGGAGACTTGTAATGCCGTTCGACGATAAATTGAGTGAAGTCAGGTTGGGAAGATCTCCAATTGTTGTTGGCAGCTCATTGATCCCGGTACTCGAGATGTTAATCGAAGTGACTTTCTCAAGTACGTTGATATTATCGGGAAGACCTCCTTCAACTTTTACATTGGAAATGTTGAGCACCTCTACATTGTCGAGGTACTTCATAAAGTCGGCTGAGATGAAGCCGGATAAACCCGGATTGTTGCTGATGTTGATCACTTTTAGTTTGGTGAGCGCATCCACGCCATCGGGTGGTGTAAAATTACTGGGCAAGGCGCCCTGCAGGCCAAAGCCCGATACATCAATTTCGGTAACAAAGCCGAGGGCATTTAATTTAACACCTGGCAGACTGTATGATCCGTCAACAATCACTGATTCTTCGTTGGGATCCCATGACCAGCTGGTGTTCCATTTTCCGTCAACTCCCCCTGTTTCAAGGTAGAGGGTGTTGAGTACCTCAAGGTCTCCGGCACTGATCTGGGCCATTGAGGGGATTCCTAACAGGCAGCTAAGCACTGCCGTAAGGGTTAGTAAGTAAAACTTTCTCATAATAGTTTTTTAATATTGAACATTTGATTTATTATCGCAATTGGAAAAAAGACCCTGTAAATACCCTAAATAACATCTGGTTTTCTGACCTTGTTCAAAACAAATAAAAAATACTGTCCAATAAACCAGCTGCGTTACCCATTCATTTTGGGCGTTTTCGGGATTCAATTTACAACAAAAACTAATTGCATGAACATTTTTCTGCAAGATCTGAAAAAAATACCTTAATGTCCAATATTATTTAGCAGATGGCCGGAAAAATTGAGTGAACGGTAAGAATTGGCATGTAAGTGGTAAAATGGTGATGATGAAAAAAAAGAAATCCCCTGATAAGTAAGATCGTTATCAGGGGACTATTTAATGAAGTGAGTTGCTGTATTGCTATTGAGCCAGTGAAAAATTACGACCGGCATGATAGGCCTGCAGGTTTAACTCCACCACCGCTTCGCCTTTTCTTTGGAAAATCTGCCGGATGCCGCTTTCTATTTTATCCGAAGGGATGTCGATAAAAGGAGAAGCGGCTCCAAGCATGACCATGTTGGAGGCCTTGCCATTGCCAATTTCCCTGGCCGTTTTATCGGCATCGATGGAAACGGAATAGGCCTGTTGACTGATTTCTTCGAGCAGCTTGTCGATGTCGGGGTAGTTGGGAATGTTCACAAAAGGCGTGGTATTGCTTACCACATAGCCTTTCTCATGCAGAAAGGGCAGGTAGCGGAGCGATTCCATGGGTTCGACCGAAAGAATGATGTCGGCTTTGCCCTGAGGAATTAAATCGCTGGCTATGGGATGATCGGCAATGCGAAGGTGGGAAACAACCGCCCCTCCGCGCTGGCTCATGCCATGTGTCTCGGCCTGTTTCAGGAAATAGTCGTTTTCGAGGGCCGCGGCTCCCAGTACTGCCGCAATCGAAAGAATCCCTTGTCCGCCTACTCCGGCTAATATGATGTCTGTTTTCATAGTCAAAAGTCAAAAAGTCAATAAGACAATAGATAAAAGATAAAAGACAAAAGACAAAAAGTCATTAAGTCAAAAAGTCAATAAGACAATAGATAAAAGATAAAAGACAAAAGACAAAAAGTCATTAAGTCAAAAAGTCAATAAGACAATAGATAAAAGATAAAAGACAAAAGACAAAAAATCATTGGTGAAAGGTTGAGCGATGAATAATGCCTTGCCTGTTTAATCACCTGCAATTGTTTTTTGTATGCTTTCGTAGATTTCGTTTGTCGCGCATTACTTTTTGTATGCATTCACGACGGGGCACAATGACCGAAACGCCGGTGTAGGCAATTTCTTCGCGTATCATTTTCACCATTTCCTCATGGTTCTTTTTATGCGGCACCACGGTGCGTATGTGTTCTGCTTCGACCCCGATTCCTTTACAAATGGCTTCAATTTTTCCTGAGGCCGACGATTCCTGTCCGCCGGTCATCGATACGGAATCGTTGTCGGAGATAATGACGACGATGTTGCTGTTTTCGTTTACGGCGTCGAGCAGGCCGGTCATGCCCGAGTGGGTGAAGGTAGAGTCGCCGATTACAGCCAGAGAAGGGAAGAGGCCTGCGTCGGCAGCTCCCTTGGCCATGGTAATCGATGCGCCCATGTCGACACAACTGTTGATGGTTTCGTAGGGAGGCAGGGCACCCAGCGTGTAACAGCCGATGTCGGAAAACACATGGCCGTCGCCATGGTCGGCCAGTACTTCGTTCATGGCGGCGTAGAGGTCCTGGTGTCCGCAACCGGTGCACAGGGCCGGTGGCCGCGGAGCAATCTTGTCGGATGCTTTGGCCACTTCGTTTTTTTCAAGCTGAAGTGCAGCGGATACCAGGTCGGGATTCAGTTCTCCGTCGCGTGGCAGGGTTCCGTCGAGCCGGCCCCTGATACGGGTTCCTTTTCCGAAGAAGTCGCTGAGTTGTTCTTCAATTAAAGGATAGCCTTCTTCAATTACCAGGAGCTCGTCGCATTCTTTTTCTATGGCTTTGATTTTAGCGGCCGGGATGGGATACTGGCCCACTTTCAGGTGCATGTACGGACAGCTGTTGCCGGGGTAATTCTCGATTAAATAATTGTAGGCAATGCCACTGCAAATTATTCCCAGCGATTTGTCTCTTCCTTCGTACAGCTGGTTGTAAGGCGATTCTTCAGACAAGCGGGCTAGCTCGTTCTGAATCGACAGCAGCATTTGGTAGCGTTTGCGGGCGATGGCAGGCAAAAGTACAAACTGACGCGGATCGGCCGGCATTTTAAGCTGGTTTTCCTCCCGTGGATTCCGGGTTACAATTCCGGCTCGTGAGTGGGCCAGACGGGTGGTAATGCGCAACAATACAGGCTCGCGGGTCAGTTCTGACAGCTCAAAGGCGTATTGTGTCATTTCATAGGCTTCCTGCTGGTTCGATGGTTCGAGCATGGGGATCATGGCAAACTTACCGTAGAAGCGGGAGTCCTGTTCGTTTTGAGATGAATGCATCGAAGGGTCGTCGGCCACCACCAGTACAAGCCCTCCGTTGATGCCGGTAACGGCTGAGTTGATAAAGGCATCGGCAGCCACGTTGAGGCCCACATGCTTCATGCATACCAGGGCACGTTTTCCGGCATACGACATGCCGAGTGCCGATTCCATGGCTGTTTTTTCATTGGCCGACCAGCGACGGTGAATGTCGCGTTCGATGGCCGTACTGTTGTTTTGTATGTATTCGGTAATCTCGGTCGACGGGGTGCCGGGATAGGCATATACTCCTGATATGCCTGCATCGACAGCTCCCTGGCCTATCGCCTCGACTCCAAGCAGTAAATTTCTTGACATGATGGTTCTTTATGATTAGTCGAAAGATTCAAAAATATAAAAATATCCGAAGCTTCAAACCAACACTTGTCATGCCTGTGATAAAATGCCAGTCGGTGTGGTGTATCAACTGTAGATGCTTGCAACAATTTTCCGGCTGCCACCGTGGTTTCTGAATTCACACAAATAGATTCCCTGCCAGGTTCCCAGGTTCAGTTGGTGATTGGTGACCGGAATGCTTAGGCTCACTCCAAATAAGGACGATTTGATGTGGGCCGGCATGTCGTCGCTTCCTTCGAGTACATGGGTGTACAGCGGATGGTTTTCGGGAATCAGCTGATGAATGAAGTGCTGAAGATCGTGCCTGACATCGGGGTCGGCATTTTCGTTCAGGGTAAGCGCTGCCGAGGTGTGTTGCAACAAGAGATGGACTATGCCTGTTGCCGGCAGTTCGCCAAGTTCGCGTTCGATGACGGAGGTGATGAGGTGAAAGCCCCTTTGGTAACGGGGCAGGTAGATTGTTTTTTGTTGAATCATTGTTTAAGTCATTAAGACAAAAGACAAAAGATAAAAGACAAAAGACATTAGTCAATAAGTCATGAAGGAAAAAGGCAATTGAAAAGAGTCATTGGTGTGAGCTAATAGGCTTCGATAGCTTTTTCCTATTGCATCCAATTGCATCCAATTGCTTCCTATCGCTTTCGATTGCTTTCAATTGCTTCCTATCGCTTCCAATTGCTTCCTATCGCTTTCAATTGCTTCCTATCGCTTTCAATCGCTTCCTATCGCTTCCTATTGCTTCCTATTGCTTTCAATTGCTTCCTATCGCTTCCTATCGCTTCCTATCGCTTTCGATTGCTTTCAATTGCTTTCAATCGCTTCCAATTGCTTTCAATCGCTTCCAATTGCTTTCAATCGCTTCCAATTGCTTCCTATCGCTTTCAATCGCTTCCTATTGCTTCCTATTGCTTTCAATTGCTTCCTGTCGCTTCCAATTGCTTCCTATCGCTTTCAATTGCTTCCAATTGCTTTCATTTTTTCCAATGACCAATGCCTTTTTCCTTTTTCATTATTTGTACCAGCTGGCGTACATGTTGTAATTTCCGGCAATGCGTTCTATTTCGTCTTTTAGCAGTTCGGGGCTCAGGTCTTTGATCTTTTTGGCCGGTGAACCGGCGTATACTGAACCCGATTTAACCACGGTGCCTTTGGTTACCACAGCTCCGGCTGCAATGATGCTGTTGCTTTCAATTACTGCATCGTCGAGAACGACGGCGTTCATGCCAATCAGCACATTGTCGTGAACGGTACAGCCGTGTAAAATGGCGCCATGGGCCACCGAAACGTTATTGCCAATGTTGGTTGGCGATTTCTGATACGTACAGTGAACAACGGCATTGTCCTGAATATTAACATTGTTGCCCAGCCTGATGTAGTGTACATCGCCACGCAACACTGCGTTGAACCAGATACTGCAACGGTCGCCAATCACTACATCGCCAACAATGGTTGCATTTTCGGCAATGAAACATTTTTCTCCAATGGTGGGCGTTTTATCTTTTACGGGTAATATTAGTGCCATGTTTTGCTCCTTCTATTTAAACTGGTTTAAAATTAATAAAACAAATAAAACGGAAAATTGCTTAAAACCCTTCAAAGTGGGTCAATTAATGAATTGAAATTAAGATGAAATTCAGATGAGGCCTTTGTCATCTTGAATATTCACCAAGGTTGCTTATTTTTGTTTTCAATAAAAACTAACATATATCATATTTTTTTGTGACCTATGTACTACAAAAGAGAGCGAATTAATTTTATTTTCAAAGCGTAATCAACTACAATTTTATATCATGACAAAGGATGCAAAAGTTATTGAACTTGATGAAGTTGCCATACGATTTTCGGGAGACTCGGGAGACGGGATGCAGCTTACCGGAACACTTTTTTCGGATGCCACTGCCTTAGTGGGCAACGATATTTCGACTTTTCCCGACTATCCGTCGGAAATCAGGGCCCCACAGGGAACTGTTGGCGGAGTATCGGGTTTTCAGGTACATTTTGGCAATAAAAAGATGACCACCCCGGGCGACAGAGCCCATGTACTGGTGGCCATGAACCCGGCAGCTGTAAAGGCCAATGCGAAATTTCTTGAACCTTCGGCGACCATTATTTACGACATCGATTCGTTCACCGATAAAAACCTGAAAAAGGCAAAGTTCTCAAGCGACGATCCTTTTGCTGAACTCAATCTTCACGATTACAATAAAATCGGGGTGCCCATTACCAGTCTGACCAAGGAGGCGCTCATCGATACCAACATGGACAATAAGGCCGTTCTTCGGAGTAAGAACATGTTTGCACTGGGCCTGGTAAGCTGGATTTTTAATCGTCCGTTGGAGCTGATCGAAGATGCACTGAAAGCAAAATTCGGTAAAAAGGAAGAAGTGCTTTCTTCCAATATTAATGTATTGCATGCCGGCTATAATTATGGTATGAACATGCAACATACCACCCCGCAGTATCTGGTACCTGCTGCCAATATTGAAAAGGGAATTTACCGGAACATCAACGGAAACCATGCTACCGCATGGGGATTGATAGCTGCTGCCGAGAAATCGGGCCTTGAGCTCTTCATCGGTTCCTATCCCATTACGCCGGCCACCGACATTTTTCAGGCCTTGTCGGAGCGCAAGGATTTGGGTGTGAAATCGTTTCAGGCCGAAGATGAGATTGCCGGCATTGCCACCGCCATTGGTGCTTCGTTTGCAGGCGACCTGGGGGTTACTTCCACATCGGGGCCCGGACTGGCCTTGAAGTCGGAAGCCATTAACCTGGCCATCATGGCCGAGCTGCCGCTGGTGGTGATTGATGTACAGCGTGGCGGGCCATCGACCGGTTTGCCCACCAAAACCGAGCAGTCGGATTTGATGCAGGCTTTGTGGGGGCGCAATGGCGAAAGCCCGATTGTGGTGCTGGCAGCCAGTACCCCGAGCGATTGTTTCGACTATGCCTTTATGGCGGCCAAAATTTCACTGGAGCGCATGACGCCGGTACTTCTGCTCACCGACGGATTTTTAGGCAACGGCAGTCAGCCGTGGAAGGTTCCTTCGATGGCCGACATGCCTGAAATTACGCCACGCATTGCCAAAGATGCTTCGAGATTTAAGGCCTACAAGCGTTGGGATGACACCCTGGCCCGCGAATGGGCTTTCCCCGGAATGGAAGGATTTGAACACCGCATTGGCGGACTCGAAAAGGACGAAATTGGTACCGTGAGCCACGATCCGGCCAACCACCAGTACATGTGTGAGCTGCGCGCCAAAAAAGTAGCACGGGTGGTTGATATGATTCCTGATCTGGATATTTACGGTTGCCAGGAAGGAGAGGTGCTCATTGTTGGCTGGGGAGGAACCTTTGGCCACCTGGTGAGTGCAGCACGCGAACTTAGTGAAGAAGGTAAAGCAGTAGGGCTGGCACATTTTAATTACATCAATCCGCTGCCGGCCAATACCGAAGCTGTTTTTTCAAAATTCAAAAAAATTGTGGTGTGCGAACTGAACCTGGGGCAGTTCTCGGCTTATTTGCGCGACCTGCTGCCACAGTTCACCTATCATCAGTACAACAAGGTGCAGGGGCTTCCTTTTACCGTCGAAGAAATTAAAGAGAATGTAATTAAACTATTGGAGGAATAAGCATGACTACGATAAGCTATACAGCAAAAGATTTTAAAAGCGACAGCGAAGTTCGCTGGTGTCCCGGCTGCGGCGACCATGCTGTGATGAATGCAGTACAACGGGTAATGGCCGAAAAGGGATTGAACAAAGCCGATTATGCCGTGATTTCAGGCATTGGTTGTTCCTCGCGTTTTCCTTACTACATGAATACCTTTGGCTTTCACACCATTCATGGTCGCGGACTGGCCATTGCTTCGGGGGTAAAAAGTGCGAATCCGAAATTGCAGGTATGGCAGATCACCGGCGACGGCGATGCCATGGCCATTGGTGGAAACCACTTTATTCATGCCATCCGCCGGAATGTGGATGTGAATGTCATTTTGTTTAATAACAAGATTTACGGCTTAACCAAGGGCCAGTATTCGCCTACCACCAACCGTGGAACCAAAACCAAAACTTCACCCTACGGAACGGTTGAAGATCCCTTTGTGCCCGGACAACTGGTGCTGGGAGCCCGTGGCCGCTTTTTTGCCCGCACCATCGATGGCAACATGAAAATGAGCCAGGAAATTTACCACGAAGCAGCCGATTTTAAAGGTACTTCGGTGGTAGAGGTACTGCAGAACTGTGTGATCTTCAACAGTGGTATTCACGAAGAGATTACCAAGGGCGAAGACCGCGAAGACAAGCAGATTTACCTGAAACATGGTGAGAAAATGATCTTCGGGGTGAATAGGGACAAAGGGCTGGTACTGATCAAAGGCAAGCTGAAAGCAGTAAGCATTGGTCAGGATGGCTATACCGAGGACGATATTCTGGTGCACGATGCCGAAGATGGGGACCTGTTCCTGCATTCTTCGCTGATCAATATGTCGCTTCCCGAATTGCCGGTTGCCTTTGGTGTGATCAGAGCCGTTAAAGACATGAGCTACGACGAGGCCATGGAAGCCCAGATTGCAGAGGTACAGAAAAACAGGAAAATTACCTGTGTCGATGAACTGCTGCGCAGCGGTAATACCTGGGAAGTATAAAAATGAATAAGTGAAACTTACAAGGGCTGCTCTGTTGAAAAACGGGCAGCCTTTTTGGTGTTAAGACAAAAGGAAAATGGTGAATGGTGAATGGTGAATGGTGAATTGTGAATGGTGAATTGTGAATGGTGAATGATGAATTGTGAATTGTGAATGGTGAATTGTGAATGGTTAATGGTGAATGGTGAAAGGTGAATGGTGAATGGTGAATTGTGAATGGTGAATGATGAATGATGAATTGTGAATGATGAATGGTGAATGATGAATGGTGAATGATGAATGGTGAATGGTGAATTGTGAATTGTGAATGGTGAATGATGAATGGTGAATGATGAATGATGAATGATGAATGGTGAATGATGAATGGTGAATGATGAATGGTGAATGGTGAATGATGAATGGTGAATGGTGAATGATGAATGATGAATGGTGAATGGTGAATGGTGAATGGTGAATGATGAATGATGAATGGTGAATGATGAATGGTGAATGATGAATGATGAATGGTGAATGATGAATGGTGAATGATGAATGGTGAATGATGAATGAAAAAAATGGTAGCAGGTATAAGGAAAAGAGATTTGGTTGATTGTGACTCACGGCGTCGCTAAGAGCGACACCGTGAGTGCAAGCGCTTATGCCGGATCGTTCAGGCACTTTTCTTCTACTTCCACTTGTCTGATTTACGAGAGCATCATTATCTGGTAGTCACCATCCCTCCCCTGACTTGTCCGTCCCCTGACGGAAGGGGAGGTTAGGAGGGGTACTTCTTGATTAAAGACACAGGTATCAAGTAGCAGGACACAAGACACAAGACAAAATAAATAAGGAATAATAAATAAGGAATAATAAATAAGGAATAAAAAATAAGGAATAAAAAATAGGAAAGGGACTTAGGAACTCAGGCACTCAGGAACTTAGGAACTTAGGAACTCAGGCACTCAGGCACTCAGGCACTTAGGAGCTCAGGAACTCAGACTGTCCTCTGTGGTTAAGAAATGGTAGCTTATAGCAGGTGGCGAGCCACACGAAATAGGAATAATAAGGCAGGAAGCAGGAGTGAGTGCCTGGGCGGACACGATAGGGGTGCTTGTGGTTTCAACTTCCTGTTGATCCTCCAAGGATATCGGATAAAAAATCTTATTTTAGACGCTTAAAACAGCAAGCATTTGAAGTACCCATTAATCAGCATATTGTTTCTTTTTAGCCTGCTGCCCCCGGGGTGGGCCCAGAAGTGGACCAGCCAGGAAAACACCTTCGACAGTAACTGGAATCTGACCGTACAAACAGGGCGTACGGCGTTGCTGAGTGAGGTGCACACCGATTTCAGTGGTTCGAGCAACGACATGAACAACCAAAGCGACTGGGGCTTTAATCTGCAATTGGGGAAGATGATCTGGAACCGGCTCGATCTGGGCTTAGAGTTTGGTGTTTCGAACTACAAGGGGTTTAAGGATGCTTCGGCCAATGTGAACATGCTGATGTATCACCAGCTTTACAACAGTGAGGAAACAGGCGATTTTGAACCTTATCCGATCTACTACGATTCAGACCTGACTAATTTAACGATCTTTTTTCGCTACAACTTTGTGAATTTCCAGTCGGTGAGCCGGGGTTACCTTAATTTGAACCTCTACCTTAAGCTGGGGGTCGGGGTTGCCTTTCCTTCGGCCGAGCTGGGTTTTAAAAGCTGGGAGCACTGCGAACTAACAGGATTGGCGCAACCGCTTTATCTGAAGGGGCGCTATCCCAACCGGGTAAAAGACATGCATAACTTTTTCAGTCCGGCCCTGGGCCTGAACTACCAGTTGAATGAGCAGTTGTTCTTCTCGGCCGAAACCAGTTTTCAGCTCATTGGGGCCGACAATATCGACGGAATTCATAATTACAGTCGTGATTTGCGGCCCGAAATGGATGGGCCTGAGTCGCACCTTTACCGTATCAGGGTGTACGACCTGACCGCCAAGTTTATGGTGGGGCTCACCTGGTATTTCAACTTTGATTCGAAGAGAGCAGTCAGAGAGCAACACGTTCCGTGGTATCGCCACAAGCGGCGCACCTATTATTCGAAGTACCACGAGTCGCGGCGCACCGGAGCTCGCCGGGAGGATCTGCCGTGGAGGTAGTGGGGCAGTGTAGTGCGCATTTAGGTTCTTATTTGCATGCGAGGTAAAGGTTATGGAATTGTTTTATTCGAACGATGTACCGTTCCGGCCATAGGGCTGTATGCCATTGGCGGTGGGTGGTGCGTGGCCGGTGTTGGAGCTTGGATGGTGAGCCCGGGTAGCTCCCGATTGCATCGGAAGCCACCCGGGGCTATTGTTGTTTGACCTCTTTGGGGTCTGTGGCTTGTTCTATGTGGATTATAAATCCACTATTTGAAAGGCGCGGATAGCATATCCGCACCAGTCTTTTGCCATCATTCTGCATGTTATGAAGAGCAGGGTACAATAATTTTAGTAAAGTACTCTTGCCAGTTTGTCTTGCCCCCCATAAAAACAAGCTTTCACCATAAGCATCCTCAAAACTTTGTTTGCGTAGATACATGATATTTCAAACTTATACTTTTAATTATCATGAAATACGAAAGTAAAGGTATTAAATTTTCAGAAAATGCCTTGCAGGTGTCGTAGCAAATTATGCTGTACGAATGTTGGACCTCTCGCGGTTACACCGGGACTCACTGCCCATCGGTGGACGGTCGGATTCGCCTCTAGGGGGGAGATGGGGGCGTAGCGTGCGAATATTTGTGTTGTTATTATTTGGTTGCTTGTTGCTTGTTGCTTGTTGCTTGTTGCTGGTTGCTTGTTGCTGGTTGCTTGTTGGGGCGTGTGGTGCGGGTGTTGGAGCTATTATTATTTTGTTGCCGGTTATAATGGTTATAATGGTTGTAATGGTTGGGGCAGTACAGTGCGAGTGTTGGAGCTTTAATTATAGCTTGTCCATTGGTAGCATTACGAAACAACGTTCAACGTAATGAAATGGAGTTAATAGCTCCCGGTTTCACCGGGACAAGCTCCGTCAGGAGACGGACACGGTCCTACATTTATGTAGGGGTTTATGATGATAAAAAATTAAACCGGCCACGGTAGCGGGTTTGAAAAAGGGTGATAGCTGTATGGCCGATTAAATCGGCCGGCATGTAACTGGCTGATTAGAGGTGATTAATTTCCATACTTTAAATTTTACAGCTAGGCATATTTCACTGCGAATCATCATATTTCATGCGGACAGGGTACCGTTCCGGCCATAGGGCTGTATGCCATTGGCGGTGGGTGGTGCGTGGCCGGGGGTTATGGCTTGATAATGACCCCGGGTAGCTCCCGATTGCATCGAAAGCCACCCGGGGCTATTGTTGCTTGACCCCTTCGGGGTCTGTGGAAATGGGCTCAAAACCAGAAAGGTTTCGGTGCGCTGCACCTGGGTGTTACTTTGGTGAGATGGTGTTGCGAAAAAATCTTAAGGTCAAGGGCCTTAAAGCAACAGCGTGCTTGTCTCGGTGAAACGGGAGGGTGCGGCCCTGCGTACGATTGGAAGTTAGCCTTAAAGCCCTGAAAGGGAGCAAGCAAAAAATAACTTGCAATTTAAGCCTAAGGAAATATTTATGCCCAACCGGAGTAATATATGATACTATAGTGTGGTCGCAAGAGCTGGCTAAACGAGAAGAAAGGGGCATTATTTACCCAACGAAGCCAATGATATCACATTTACACCGTCGGGTCGGGTGAAACTCATTCCTGTTCCGGTTATGATATTCAATGATGCTGGTTTTCTAAACTTTTTCTCATCAATTAGTTTGTTAAATTTCAGCAGGTTGTTTGCAGCTTCATCGATCATGCCAATTCCGAGTTTAACTTCAAAAGCAGCCCAAATCCCGCCACTTTGTTGTATGATGGCATCTATTTCTA
>NZ_JBNPXV010000019.1:0-51453 GCF_050433125.1 Roseimarinus sediminis
TGTGTCCTGCTACTTTGATACCTGTGTCTTTAATCAAGAAATACCCCTCCTAGCCTCCCCTTCCGTCAGGGGACGGACAAGTCAGGGGAGGGATAAAGGCTACCAAATTATCAAGCAATTATCATTTTTCCATCTTCCATTTTCATGAATGACTTTTTTGTCTTGATTCCTGCTACCAAACTTTACCACAAAGAACACGACGTACGCGCACAAAGATCACAAAGGAAAAGTTCCTGAGTTCCTGAGTTCTTAATCAGAAAGTACCCCTCCTAACCTCCCCTGAAGGGGAGGGATAGTGACTACCATAATTAGTTCCACACGTACATCACGACAAGTGAAAGAAGGAAAAGTGCATGAGTGCATGAGTGCCTGAGTTCCTAAGTTCATGAGTGCTAAGTCCCTTTTCTATTTTTTATTCCTTATTTATTATTCCTTATTTATTATTCCTTATTTATTATTCCTTATTTATTATTTATTTTGTCTTGTGTCCTGCTACTTTGATACCTGTGTCTTTAATCAAGAAATACCCCTCCTAGCCTCCCCTTCCGTCAGGGGACGGACAAGTCAGGGGAGGGATAAAGGCTACCAGATAATGATGCGCTCGTACATCAGACCAATGAAAGAAGGAAAAGTGCATGAGTGCCTGAGTTCCTAAGTTCATGAGTGCTAAGTCCCTTTTCTATTTTTTATTCCTTATTTTTTATTCCTTATTTATTATTTATTTTGTCTTGTGTCTTGTGTCCTGCTACTTGATACCTGAGTCTTTAATCAGGTAATACCCCTCCTAACCTCCCCTGAAGGGGAGGGATAGTGACTACCATAATTAGTTCCACACGTACATCACGACAAGTGAAAGAAGGAAAAGTGCATGAGTGCCTGAGTTCCTAAGTTCATGAGTGCTAAGTCCCTTTTCTATTTTTTATTCCTTATTTTTTATTCCTTATTTTTTATTCCTTATTTATTATTCCTTATTTATTATTTATTTTGTCTTGTGTCCTGCTACTTTGATACCTGTGTCTTTAATCAAGAAATACCCCTCCTAGCCTCCCCTTCCGTCAGGGGACGGACAAGTCAGGGGAGGGATAAAGGCTACCAAATTATCAAGCAATTATCATTTTTCCATCTTCCATTTTCATGAATGACTTTTTTGTCTTGATTCCTGCTACCAAACTTTACCACAAAGAACACGACGTACGCGCACAAAGATCACAAAGTAAAAATGGATGAATGATCCGGCATAAGTGCCTGCACTCACGGTGTCGCTCATAGCGACGCCGTGAGTCACAATGCATTCGATTATTTACTATCTTTGTAAAAAACAGCAGCAATGACAACAATAATTACAATAAAAAAGAATAAACCCGCAAACAAAGCACTCATTCTTCTCGCAAGAGAACTTGAAAAGAATGACAATACTTCAATTTCTATAAAGGAATTATCGGGCAGTAAGGAAGAATTTGATTTGATTTTACCGCTTGAGAATGCAAAAAACCCATTTTCATTATTTGATCTCTTATATGATTTCCCAACAATTGATGAAATAAGAAAAACAGCATGGCCAAAAATCTGATCATTATCGACAGCTGTGTCTTAATACAAAGCATTCAGAAAAGACAATAAAGCAAGAAATGATTTAAAACAAATCGAAGGCCTTACTGCATTTTCTGTTATCACTCAACTTGAATTATTAACTGGCGCCAATACCCAAACAAAAAAAGAAACAATCCGGCAAATCTTTAGTGCATTCCATGGAATTCCACTAAATCGTGAAATTTCTGAAATGGCAGTACAGATCATGTTAAAATATATTTCTGGTCAGAAGACTATATCCGTGCCTGATTGTCTGATAGCTGCCACTTCACTGATCACTGGTTTTCCGCTGTTAACATACAACAAGAAAGATTTCGATTTTATTGATGGACTCAAACTATATCAGGGGGACAACCAATAAGCAACCGGCTCCAGGGAAGGTATATGACTTTCTGACTTTTTCCTTTTGTCCAGCAATCCAGCAGAGCAGCAGTCATTGTCTTGATTCCTGATACTTGTGTCTTTTTTACCACAAAGCCCACGAAGTACGCACAAAGTACACAGAGAAAAAGTGCATGAGTACGTGAGTCCCAAGTCCTAAGTCCCTTTCTTATTTCTTGTTTTTTATTTCTTATTTTTTATTTCTTGTTTTTTATTTCTTATTTTTTGTCTTAATTCTTGATTCTTGATTCTTGATACCTGATACTTGATACCTGATACTTGATACCTGTATCTTTTTTACCACAAAGACCACAAAGGAAAAGTGCCTGAATGCCATCAAGCAGGCAACTTCATAGCGCTATGGCCTCCAAAAAAATGCATTCGAAGCAAAACAATCACTTAGTAAGACCGGGAAGCTTCTCCCGATCAGGGAGAAGATCACCCGGCCGCACTTAGTGATTGTGAAGATGAAAATGCTTTTTTTTGGGTCCCGACAATTGTCGGGATGACTTTTTTTCCTGAGTTTTTTGTGTCAAGACAAAAAAGTCAGTGGGGTTTGGGGCAAAGCCCCATTTTGTTTTCTGTCCGACTACCAATTCTTAAGCACAAAGTACACGACGTACGCGCACAAAGATCACAAAGGAAAAGTTCCTGAGTTCCTAAGTTCATGAGTGCTAAGTCCCTTTTCTATTTTTTATTCCTTATTTATTATTCCTTATTTATTATTTATTTTGTCTTGTGTCTTGTGTCCTGCTACTTGATACCTGTGTCTTTAATCAAGAAGTACCCCTCCTAACCTCCCCTGAAGGGGAGGGATGGCAGCTACCATAATTAGTTCCACACGTACATCACGACAAGTGAAAGAAACAAAAGTACCTGAGTGCCTGAGTACCTGAGTGCCTTTCTTGTTCTTGTTGCTTGCCCCGTGAAATTCGACGAAGGAGAATATTTCAACGGGGTCTTGCTTCCATCTTCCTTTTTCCTTAATGACCAATGACTAATGACTTTTTTGTCTTGTGTCTTTATTCTTTTTCCGGCTACAACCATAAAAACTTCAAATTAAAATACTATTTTTAAGGCTATAACCCTAAATAACATGATCGAAAGAACAAATTACATGCATACGATCACCAGTTACATCGATAAACCCTTTGTGAAAGTCATAAGCGGACTTCGTCGAAGCGGAAAATCAATGTTGCTGTTATTGTTAAGCAATGAGCTTATTCGTAGGGGAATCCAAAAGACAAACATCATCCTGATCAACTTCGAAAGCTTCGAGTTTTCTGACATCGATAACTATAAAAAACTTTATCAATATGTTAAAACCAAAATCAACAACAATCAAAAGCATTACCTGTTAATCGATGAAATACAGGAAGTTGAAGGCTGGGAAAAAGCAGTCAATGCATTGAGAGTTGATTTCGATGCCGACATTTACATAAGCGGTTCTAATTCACACCTGCTTTCGTCCGAACTGGCTACCTACCTTGCCGGACGTTACATCGAAATACCTGTTTTCACCCTGTCGTTCAAAGAGTACCTTCAATTCCGCAAACACTATTCCGGCATTACGCAGCCAAACATCATCAACGAGTTCAACCTATACCTGCGAAAAGGAGGTTTTCCAGCCATCCACACCGGAAACTATTCCGACGATATGATTTACAAAGCCGTGTACGACATCTACTCGTCGGCCATCCTTCGCGACACCATACAACGACACAACATTCGCGATGTAGAACTACTCGAACGGGTCGTTAAATTTATTTTCGACAATGTAGGCAACAATTTCTCGGCCAAAACCATTGCCGACTATTTTAAAAGCCAGCAGCGCCGTATCGACCTTAACACGGTATACAATTATCTCTACGCTCTCGAAGCCGCATTCATCATCTACCGGATACCACGGTACGACCTTAAAGGCAAAGAAATATTGAAAACTAACGAAAAATACTTCGTGGGTGATCAGTCACTGTTGTACGCACTAATGGGCCATAAAGACCGTATCATTAGCGGAGTACTTGAAAATGTTGTGATGCTTGAGCTTAAACGTAAAGGATACAAGGTGTTTGTAGGGAAACTCAATACCAAAGAAATTGACTTTGTGGCCGTAAAACAGAATGAAAAAATATACATACAAGTGGCTTGGCGTCTCAGCGACCAAAGCACAATCGACAGGGAATTCTTACCCCTTATGGCCATTAGCGACAACCATCCCAAATATGTAATAACAAGCGAAGAAAACTGGCACGACAATATCGAAGGAATACAGCATTACCACATAGCCCACTTTCTGAACACCATACTGTAAGCAGAAAAAAGTGCATGAGTACCTAAGTACCTAAGTGCCTAAGTGCCTGAGTGCCTGAGTTCCTAAGTCTAAAAGTCTAATGTCTAATAGTCTAATGTCTAAAAGTCTAAAGTCTTGCTTCCATCTTCCATCTTCCTTTTTCCTTAATGACCAATGACTAATGTCTGTTTTCTTTACCACAAAGTACACGACGTACGCACAAAGATCACAAAGGAAAAGTGAATGAGTTCCTAAGTTCATGAGTGCTAAGTCCCTTTTCTATTTTTTATTCCTTATTTATTATTCCTTATTTATTATTCCTTATTTATTATTCCTTATTTATTATTTATTTTGTCTTGTGTCTTGTGTCCTGCTACTTGATACCTGTGTCTTTAATCAAGAAATACCCCTCCTAACCTCCCCTGAAGGGGAGGGATAGTGACTACCATAATTAGTTCCACACGTACATCACGACAAGTGAAAGAAATAAAAGTACCTGAGTGCCTGAGTGCCTGAGTGCCTGAGTTCCTAAGTCTAAAAGTCTAATGTCTAATGTCTAATAGTCTAATGTCTAAAAGTCTAAAGTCTTGCTTCCATCTTCCATCTTCCATCTTCCATCTTCCTTTTTCCTTAATGACCAATGACTAATGTCTGTTTTCTTTACCACAAAGTACACGACGTACGCACAAAGATCACAAAGAAAAAGTGCATGAACGATCCGGCATAAGCGCTTGCACTCACGGTGTCGCTCTCAGCGACGCCGTGAGTAGTTTAGCGACGCCGTGAGTCACAAACAACCAAATCACTTTTCCTTATACCTGCTACCATTTTTTTCATTCACCATTCACCATTCACAATTCACCATTCAACATTCATCATTCATCATTCACCATTCATAATTCATCATTCACCATTCATCATTCATCATCCACCATTCATAATTCACCATTCATAATTCACCATTCACCATCCACCATTCACCATTCACCATTCACCATTCACCATTCACCATTCACCATTCACCATTCACCATTCACCATTCACCATTCACCATTCACAATTCACCATTCACAATTCACCATTCAACATTCATCATTCACCATCATCATTCATAATTCACCATTCATAATTCACCATTCACCATTCACCATTCACCATTCACCATTCACCATTCACCATTCATAATTCACCATTCACCATTCACCATTCATCATTCATCACTCATTTCGATATTGTGCTAAAATTTTACTCAATTTTAACCTCCCCCTATTGACTTTCTCAAAACACTGCCCTACATTTGCTCAAAAATGACTAAAACCCTTACTCAAAACAATGCTTGAAAACCTGATCACATCGAAAACAAGGATCAAATTACTGGTCAAATTCTTTGTGAATGCCCAAACAAAGTCCTACCTGCGCAGTCTGGAGACCGAGTTTGGCGAATCGTCCAATGCGATCAGGGTCGAGCTCAACCGTTTTGAGGAAGCCGGTTTGCTGGTGTCCGAAACACAGGGCAACCGCAAATATTTCAGTGCCAACACCGGGCACGCTTTTTTCCACGACATCCATCATCTGCTGATGAAATACGTAGGCATCGACACCCTGGTTGATAAGGTCATCAACGAAGTGGGCAATTTGGTCGAGGCTTACATCATTGGCGATATGGCCCGTGGCATACAGGGAAAGGTAATCGACATCCTGCTGGTGGGGCAGCCACTCGATCAGGCCTACATCAGCCGCCTGATCAAAAAGGCCGAAGAGCTGGTATCCTTCCGGATCCGCTACATGGCCGTGAGCCCCGACGAGCTCTCCGACTACCTCCCCGACAGCGAACCCCGGCTGCTGGTGTGGAGTAAAAACCCCTAAATCCTCCCGTAAAAGCGGGACAGACACTAAAGGGGACTTGTTATCACACTTAAGATGCTAAATCTTAAAAAAACAAGCTCACTTTTTAGGAACGGGGGCCGAAAATAAAACGACACTACCTTAGCTGGTAGGATTCCCCCCCTTTAGGGGGCTGGGGGGTCACTCACCCAACATCAATATGGGACTGAGGAGGCGAAGCCATACAATGGCGAGTCTTAGGCGACGAAGTCCCGCGCAGCGGGAAGCTGTGAAAAGAAGGAAGGCAATAGAAGGCAATTGGAAGCAATTGGAAGCAATAGAAAGCAATTGGACGCAATAGAAGGTAATTGAAAACGATTGAAAACAACCGATCCGCCAGCTGGCTATCAGGCCAGCAACAAGCAATCCGCCAGCAACCAGCAACCAGCAACCAGCAACCAGCAACCAGCAACCAGCAACCAGCAACCAACAACCAACAACCGACAACCGACTGACAACCCACTAAGCAAAAATTCACTAACTTTGAAGGCATGAATTACCAACAATACATACCACTCATTGTAGAAGAGCTCAAAAAGGCTGAGCCGGAAAAAATAATTCTTTTCGGATCATATGCCTATGGTCAGCCCAATGAGGATAGTGACATTGACCTGTTCGTAATTAAAGATATACCTGCCTCAAAAGTTCGGGACTATCGCCTGATGCTTAAAAAAGCATTGTGGAATCTATTTAAAGATCAAAAAATTGAATTTGATTTACTTGTCGACAATCAAGAGAGGATCAATCAACGAATTGAGCTGGGTGACCGATTTTACGAGGATATTATTACAAAAGGGAAAGTAATCTATGCCTAATCAAACCTTTTCTCTTGAATGGCTGAATTTCGCAAACAGGCATTTGTTAACTGCGAAGTTGTTAATTCGCGAAAATCATTTCACCGACAGCATTGCTATCGAAATACAGCAATCTATTGAAACGAGCATGATGCTGTCCATCAATAAATGAAATGACTTAATATATGCGAGTTCCATGAGACACAATTAAAAATTTTGTTTTAGTCGAATGAAAAATCGTTTAAAGCAATCTATGCATATTGGGGTGACCCCATACCCAAAACTCATTCGCTGATAACCCTTTTTCGTTATGCAAATGACAAAACACCCGGGTTGAAAGATGTTGACATAGATGATTTGATAACCATCAGTGACTACTACGAAACTGATAGATATCCTGGACCTAAATACACACAACCTTCCCGAAACGAGGTTGAAGATTTCTTTTTATTGGCAGAGCACCTTTATCATACAATTTATAAAACAATAAAATAGCACCAAACAAACCGACAATCCGCCGGAAGGCGGACAGGCCAACAACCATCCCCCGATAGCTATCGGGGCAGCAACCGACAACCAACAACCAACAATCCGCCGGAAGGCGGACAGGCCAGCAACCAGCAATCCGACAGTCGACTGACAATCAACCATGCCCATTTTAATAACATCAATATTTCTACAAAATTTGTATATTTGAATAAAACATCAGAATGAACACAATAGACATAAAACAAAGCTTTCATCACCTGATCGACAGCATTGATAATGAAAATCTCCTCATTAGCTTTTACGATCTTATAAAGAAAAGATCGATAGCAAAAGAAGGGCAGTTGTGGAATAATCTAAGCGAACAAGAACAACAGGAACTTTTACTTTCATTCGAAGAAAGCAAAAATCCTGAAAACTTGATTAATCATGATGACATGAAATTAAAGCATAAAAAATGGCTTTAATACCGATTTAACAACAAAATGTCGCATTCATACGCTTCGCTCTGATTGCTCCTTTGTTGTAGTATCGGCATTACCCATTGTAATATTTGTAATGCAATACGACACTTTTCAACACAATGGCTTTAACAATTCGATGGACCAAACGGGCAGAAAAAAAACTCGATAAAATAATTGAGTATCTAATGACCGAATGGGACGAGCAAGTTACAGCAACTTTTATAAAAAAAGTTTATGATTTTATTGACACACTAAGAGATTTTCCCAATCTGGGTACCATTGAGAACAAGGAAAAAGCAATACGCGCATTCACAATTGTAAAGCAAATAAATATCTTTTACCATGTAGACAAGAAACAGATTGTAATTTTAAATTTCTTCGACAACCGCCAATCCCCAAAAAAGAAAAGATTTTAATGCTAAAAACAAACCGAGCCGCCGGCAGGCGGACAGGCAACTGACAACCAGCAACTAGCAACTAGCAACCAACAACCAGCAACCAGCAACCAGCAACCAGTAACCAGCAACCAGCAACCAGCAACCAGCAACCAACAACCAGCAACCAGCAACCAGCAACCAGCAACCAGCAACCAGCAACCAGCAACCATGAGCAGCTATCTGGATCTTGAAATTTATAAAGAATCGTTCCAACTTGCCATTGAAGTTCATAAGCTCAGCTTAGAACTACCAAAGTTTGAACTTTATGAACAGGGGAGCCAGGTAAGAAGGTCATCAAAAAGCGTAAAAGATACAATCGTTGAAGGCTATGGTAGAAAGCATTACAAAGCTGAATTCATAAAATTTTTAATCTATGCCCAAGGATCAAATGACGAATGTTTAAATCAAATTCGAACAATCATTGCGCTCTATCCGGAAAAAGCAGGATGGAGTGATCTTGAAATTAGATACAATAACCTGGGAATGAAAATTAATAAGTTCATCCAATACGTAGAAACCAGCTGGCGTAGCTAACCAGCAACCAGCAACTAGCAACAAGTAACCAGTAACCAGCATTATGCGGCCTTAACGGTCTCCGGCTTTTAGTGGCCTCGCACACCCTGTGTGTCACTCGCTCCGGCGGGGGCTCATAAAATCGCCCCGCCAAAGCGGTTCCACATCAGGCCGTTCATCGCCCAGCTAAAACGCCTCCGCCCTGGCCGAAGCCGCAAGCACAAAAAACTAAGAATAAAAGGACTGTAAGCAACTGACCTTTGACTTTTTACCCTGTGGAATAAATCCAAGATTTAACGCAAAGCGTTATTCAACAGGGTGAACCCCGTGAAATAAAATCTTTGATGATGCGATTAACAAATATCAACTTTATTCCACCGGAGAATATGTTACCTACACAAGCTATTTCACAGGATGAACTATTGACTTAGATTCTCATTCACCTACAGCCACTTTTAAACAACAACCATGCATCAAGGTGAAATCGTAATATACAGGGCATCCGATACCAACGAATTCCAGCTCGAAGTTCGCGTTGAAGATGAAACGGTTTGGCTAAACAGACAGCAAATTGCACTCCTTTTCGATAGGGATATAAAAACAATTGGTAAACACATTACCAATTCCTTAAAAGAAGAACTAAAATCCATTTCAGTTGTCGCAAAATTTGCGACAACTGCAAACGATGGAAAAATCTATCAGGTAGAATATTTCAATCTCGACATGATCATTTCGGTCGGTTACCGTGTAAAATCAGAAAGAGGTGTTCAATTCCGTATATGGGCAAACAAAATATTAAAAGACTATCTGTTAAAAGGGCATGCCATCAATCAACGATTTGAGAAAATTGAAGGTGATGTATGGTATTTAAAAACCAAAGTGGATGCAATTGATTTTCAAATCCATACTAACCTCCCACCCAACGAAGGTATTTTTTACGACGGCCAGATTTTCGATGCCCATCAATTTATATCAAAGTTGCTTAAATCAGCAAAAAAGTCAATTGTACTGATTGACAATTACATCGACGATAGCACATTAACACTAATTTCAAAACGAGCCAAAGGTGTCGAAGCAATCATTTACACAAGCAATATTTCAAAACAAATAAAACTCGATTTAGAACGCCATAACGCACAATACGCCAAGATTGAGTTAAAACAATTCAACAAAGCACACGACCGATTTTTAATTATTGACAATAAAACGGTTTACCATATAGGAGCTTCATTGAAAGACCTTGGGAAGAAATGGTTTGCCTTCTCAAAAATTAACCTCAATGCCCAGGAAATGCTTAATAAACTGGACGGGGTGTACGAATAAATTACTTAATGTATTACCCTGATAAGTCATGGACTTACTTTTCGAAAAGGAAACCTACAGTATTATAGGAGCGTGCATGTCGGTCCACAAAGAACTGGGTAATGGCTTTCTCGAATCAGTATACGAAGAAGCATTGGAAAGAGAATTCACAAAAAGAAACATTCCCTACAAACGACAATGTAGGTTGAATGTACTATACGACGGTAAACCCCTGGATAAATATTTCAAAGCTGATTTTTTATGTTTTGACCAAATTATCCTGGAAATAAAAGCCGCTAATTTTTTACATCCCGATAATCAAAAACAAGTAATCAATTATATTAACGCCGCGGAAAAAGCAGTTGGCCTTCTGATAAATTTCGGAGAACCATCACTCAAGTGGAAACGCTTCATCAACAGCAAGGCCCTCGAATAGCGATCCGCGTAATCCGCATCCGCGTAATCCGCTTTAATCCGCGTAATCTTTATAAACGTAATCTGCTCTAATCCGCGAATCGAAGATCAGCGAAGCTAAATCCAATAAAACGTAATCCGCTCTAATCGGCGTAATCTTTATAAACGTAATCCGCTCTAATCCGCGAAATCCATAACCCCCATGAAACAAATAACCGACCTCCTCCTCCACACCGAGCACGACATCATCCTAACCCTCATCCGCCGTTACGACCCGCAGGCCCGCATCGTCCTGCAGGGACCCGGTGTCCGCACCCCCGGCCGCGAACTCGAAATTTACCTCACCAGCCGCCGCATGAACGAGGCCGCCGCCCGCGAAATCAAACAACAACTCTGCGAGCGTTTCTTTATTAATGTCGAAGTGGTACGGGTAATGAATGAGCGAAGCAAGTTCATGAGAATGCCGGCCGATGTGGAGTTAATGTAAAATACTGAACAGGAAGGCGGCTTAGCACGATCCGCTAAATCCGCTTTAATCCGAGAAATTTAATTCGTGTAATCCTATTTTATACGATAAGCATTTTTAGGCGGCCTTAACGGTCTCCGGCTTTTAGTGGGCTCGCACACCCTGTGTGTCACTCGCTCCGGCGGGGGCTCATAAAATCGCCCCGCCAAAGCGGTTCCACATCAGGCCGTTCATCGCCCTGCTAAAACGCCTCCGCCCTGGCCGAAGCCACTGCACAAAAAACTAAGAATAAAAGGGCTGGAAGCAACTAACCAATGACTTATTGACTTAATGACCAATGACTTTTTTCTTAATATGACCAACACTACAACCCCAACCCTATACACCGAAGAAATCTTCCATGACCACCGTGGAACTATTTCTTCATTTAATGCACTTGATCTAAGCCCCTTTAAACGCACTTATTACATCACCCACCCAAAAACGGATACAATAAGAGCCTGGCAGGGGCATCAATATGAACAAAAGCTTTTCAAAGTGATAAAGGGAAAATTTATTGTTGGATATGTGAAAATTGACAACTTCCAATCTCCTGCTAAAAACTTAAAAGCAGAATATAAAATATTAGAAGAAAAAAACAACGAATTCCTGCTGATTCCCAAAGGCTATGCCAATGGATTAAAGGCACTAGTAACAGGTTCTATAATTCAGGTTTATTCCGACTTCTATCTTGAAGAATCATTAAATGAAAAAATAAGGTTTAGCGCTGATAAGTGGCTCGACTGGCAATCCATAAAATAATTAAAAAGCAAATACAAATGCTCAATTACAAATCTGTACTCATCACCGGTGGAACCGGCTCCTTTGGTAAAAAGTTTGTAGAAACTATTTTAGAACGTTATCCCGAAGTAAAGCGCATTGTTATTTATTCTCGCGACGAACTCAAACAATTCGAGCTCAAACAGAAATATCCTGTAAAAGAATACCCACAGCTACGTTTTTTTATTGGCGATGTACGCGACGCTGCACGTCTTAAACGTGCCTGCGAAGGTATTGATGTAATAATACATGCTGCCGCCATTAAACAAGTCGACACGGCTGAGTACAACCCCGATGAATGCATTAAAACCAATGTGCATGGGGCTCAAAATGTAATCGATGCAGCATTGGCAACCAACGTAAAAGATGTGGTCGCTCTTTCAACTGATAAAGCTTGTGCTCCTATTAACTTATACGGGGCCACCAAGTTGGTTTCCGACAAGCTTTTTACCGCAGCCAACAACATGAGAGGAAGTCGTGATATTCGCTTTTCAGCAGTCCGCTATGGCAATGTAATGGGATCAAGGGGTTCTGTTATTCCTTTTTTCATGGATAAACGCCAAGAAGGAGTTTTGCCAATCACCCATGCCGAAATGACACGTTTCAATATTTCTTTGCAAGCTGGGGTTGACCTGGTCATGTTTGCCATTGAAAATCATTTGGGTGGTGAAATATTTGTTCCCAAAATTCCTTCATACAAAATTCTGGATGTAGCCACAGCAATTGCACCTTCATGCAAAACAGAAAATGTTGGCATACGCCCGGGCGAAAAGTTGCACGAAGAAATGATTACCGAAACGGATGCGTTAAATACCATAGATTTAGGTAAGTATTATGCAATTCTTCCTTCAGTCTCATTCTCTAAACACAGGGACGACTTTATTGCACATCATAAAGCAATACCTGTACCCGAAGGTTTTAAATACAATTCAGGAACCAATGAAGAATGGGAAACCATTGAAACACTACGAGAGAAAATTATTGAATTTGTAGATCCAAGTTTTAAACCGCTTTAAAAGGCACTGAAATGAGTCATTAAGTAGTCATTGAGAAAGTAATTCATAGTTATTTATTGTTATTATGCAAAATGTTATGAAGTTAGAAGAACTAAGAGTTTATCAAATGGCGATGGAAATGGGTGAAAAAGTTTGGGATATTGTTATTAAATGGGATTATTTCACCAAAGATACCATTGGCAAACAATTAGTTCGAGCGGCTGATTCGGTTGCTGCAAATTTATCAGAAGGTTTTGGCAGATACCATTTCAAAGAAGCTAAGAATTTCGGTTATTACTCCAGAGGCTCATTATACGAAACCAAAACCTGGCTTACAAAAGCCTATAATCGAAATCTAATTTCTGATGATGAATTTCAAAAATTTATGACAAACATTGGTACTATTGGAGTAAAACTCAACAACTACATCAACTCCATCGGAAAAAATGACCACCAATGAAGCGCGTTAGCGCAAAATGAAGCAAAGCTAATGACGGCCAAAGGCCTTTAATGACGCGAAGCAAATAGCCATCAATGACAGGCATAGCCAAATGACAACAAATGACGCGCGAAGCGCAAAATGACACAACGTAAATGACAAACAAAATAATTCCTTACGGTCGTCAAAACATTACACAAGAAGACATCGATGCCGTAGTAACGGTATTGAAAGGCGACTTTTTGACACAAGGCCCGGCTATTGCACAATTTGAAGAAGCATTTGCCGACTACATAGGCTGCAAATACGCCGTAGCGGTTTCCAATGGAACTGCTGCCTTGCACTTGGCAGCCATGGCCTTGGATGTACAACCCGGTGACAAGGTAATTACCACACCCATAACCTTTGCAGCAAGTGCCAATTGCATTTGCTATTGTGGAGGTGAAGTGCATTTTGCCGACATTGATCCCTTGACCTATTGTTTGGACATCCAAAAAGTACGAGTCTTACTTGAATCCCACCCAAAAGGAACCTTTAAGGGAATCATCCCTGTCGATTTTGCAGGCTTTGCCGTTAACCTGGAAGAATTCAGAAAATTGGCCGATGAATACGGTTTGTGGATGATTGAAGATGCATGCCACGCACCCGGTGGCTATTTTGTGGATAGCAAAGGGGAAAAACAACGGTGTGGAAATGGGCAATTTGCCGAGCTATCGGTTTTTTCATTTCATCCGGTAAAACACATTGCAGCAGGCGAAGGGGGTATGGTCACCACCAACGATGAGAAACTGTATAAAAAACTCCTTTCCCTCCGCACCCACGGTATTACAAAAGATGCTGGAATTTTTCAAAACACGCTCAAAACCGCTCACGGCGAAAAACTTGAAACCTCTAACTTGAAAACTGAAGCGTTTCCCGGCTGGTACTACGAAATGCAAGACTTGGGTTACAATTACCGCTTAACCGATTTTCAGGCAGCATTGGGGCATTCGCAATTAAAGCGAGCCGATGAAGGTTTAGCCCGGAGAAAGGAAATATCAAAAACGTATCTCGAAGCATTCAACAGAAAACCTTTTATAAAGAGCCAATCCGGTATTGTAAATGGACATGCCTACCATTTATATGTATTGGAAGTAGAAAACAGAATGGGTTTGTACCAACATCTACGTGCCCACAACATTTTTGCACAAATCCATTACGTGCCCGTACACCTGATGCCCTACTACAAACAATTCGGTTGGAAAGAAGGGGATTTGCCGCAAGCTGAAGCTTATTACAGTCGCTGCATCAGTTTGCCGATGTATCCAACACTATCCAACGAAGAACAAAAATTTGTAATTAAATCCATTACTGAGTTCTATGAGTAACATTGCTATTATACCTGCTCGCGGTGGAAGCAAACGCATTCCCCGGAAGAACATCAAAGAGTTTCTTGGGAAACCCATTATTGCTTATTCAATTGAAGCGGCATTAAAATCAATGCTTTTTGATGAAGTAATAGTGTCTACCGATGATGAGGAAATTGCACAAGTGGCAGAAAAATATGGAGCAAAAGTTCCTTTCTTTCGCTCAAGTGAAAATGCAAACGACTTTGCGACATTGGCCGATGTAATTGATGAAGTAAAAAATAAATATTTATCTCTAAATAAAAATTTCGATTATATATGTTGTATTTTACCTACTGCACCATTATTAACAGTTGATAATTTGATAAAAGCATTTGAAATGCTCAAAAAAGAAAATGCAGACTCAGTGCGGCCGGTAGCACGCTTTTCCTACCCGATACAGCGTGCTATTAAAATGAACAATGGAAAAATTTATATGTTCTATCCTGAACATCAAAATACACGCTCACAAGATTTGGAACCGGCATATCATGACGCAGGGCAGTTTTATTGGATGACATACGATGCAGGCTTAAGAGGAACAAATAAATACGGTTTTGAAATTTCTGAATCATTAGTTCAGGATATTGACACAAAAGAAGACTGGGAAATTGCTGAAATGAAACATAAGATGTTTTAAGGTTTTTTTAACTATAAAAACAATTAATATTTAATCTAAATACAAGTTTGATATCATGGAAGCATTTAAAATAGGTAATTACTATGAGGATTTTACGGTTGGTGAAAATATCAAACATCAACTATCAAAGACAATATTTGAAAGTGACAATAATTTTTTTTCACTTTTAACAATGAACTGCCATCCGGTACATACTAACATTGATTATGCATCCAAAAACCAACATGAAAAAATTTTGGTAGTTGGAACGTTGGTTTTTTCACTTACAGTTGGAATAACGGTGCCTGATATAAGTGGTAAGGCAATTGCCAATTTAGTATATGAAAAAATTGAACACTTAGCTCCAGTTTTTATTGGGGATACAATCTATGCTAAAACAGAGATTCTTTCAAAAAAAGAATCAAAAACTAAAAGCGATAGAGGAATTGTTTATGTTGAAACTATTGCTTACAATCAAAATGGAAAAGAGGTATTAAGATTTAGAAGAAATGTATTAATAAAAAAACGTGACTTATGAAAAATTCTTCTCAACTACTCATGCGCAGTTTAATGTTTGTTCCTGCGCATAACGATCGTTTAATGAACAGTGCTGCTCGAAGTGAAGCCGATGTATTATTATTGGATATAGAAGATTCAGTTCAACCTGTATCGAATAAACAAGTAGCTAGAGAAAATATACAAAAATATATAGGTGCAGGTGCATTCAAAAATCATGTGATTTTTCCAAGAATAAATGATAGAGAAAGCGGGCAGCTACTTAAAGATTTAACAGAATTAACAATACCTGGTGTTGCTGGTTTTATGTATCCCAAATCCTATACTGGTCAAGATGTTTATTTCATTGATAAACTACTTGATACTATTGAATATGAGAAAGGAATTCCTGTCGGAACATTTAAATTAATACCTCTAATTGAAACGGCAGCTGCTGTTTTAAATGCACAGGATATATGTCAAGCTTCAAATAGAGTTGTAGCAATTGCATTTGGCTGTGAAGATTTTGTTACCGATTTAGAAGGAATACACGACCATGGGGGGCAAAGCATTTTCACCCCACGTGCAATGATTGCTTTAGCTGCAAGAGCAAACAATGTAATACCAATTGATACGGTTCACATTAGAGTACATGACTTGATCGACTTAGAGAGAAATCTTGTCATTGCCAAAAATCTAGGATACGAAGGTATGTTGGTATTAAATCCCAAAGAATTACCTTTAGTTCACAGATATTTCTCACCAACTGAGGGGGAAATGAACGATGCCAAAGAAATGATAACAATGGCAGAGGAGGCAGAAAAAGAAGGAAAAGGAGTTGCTGTTGTAAACAATAAGTTTATAGGACCTCCAATGGTGATAGCAGCAAAAAAAATCTTGGACAAAATTAAATTAATTGAATCTAAAAAAAACTTATCACAATGAAGAGACTGATAATTATCGGAGGATTTGGCAATGGCACAGTCGTACAATCTACCATTGAAGATATTAATAAAATTAATAAAGAATGGGAACTACTTGGCTTTTTAAATGACCGCGAAGAGGAGCCAATTAACGGATATCCAGTACTAGGAAAAATTGATAAGCAAAATATTGATTTCTATCTTAAAGATCCTGATGTTTATTTTTTCTATTCATTAATTTCTGTAAAGCTTAACTACAAATATATTTCCAAATTATTAGATCTGGAAATTCCTGAAAATAGATTTGCAACAATTATTCACCCAACATCAGTAATCTCTAAATATTCACAAATAGGTTTTGGGGTTTGTATTCAGCCATTTGTTTCAGTCGGCCCAAATACCAAAATCGGAAATCATGTTCAGATTTTTGCTCAGTCATTAATAGGTCATGGAGCTAAACTTGACAACTATTGTTATGTAGCTAATAATGCCTGTATTGGAGCAGATGTGCATTTAATGGAAGGGGCATATTTGGGAACAAACGCAACAACATTAGAATTTATAACATTGGGGAAATGGTCTGTAACTGGTATTGGTTCAGTTGTACTTAAGGATGTTGAGGACTATGCAAAAGTAGTTGGAAACCCTGCCAGAATAATTGGATATACTAAATAGAATATGAATATATTATTTCGGGTTGATGCTGGCAATAAAATTGGCTTAGGACATTTTTATCGGAGCATGAATTTAGCCACTCAATTAGGCAAAAGAGGGCATAATATTTTTTTTTCGTATATTAATTCTGACTTTTGGCAAAATGAAATTCAAAATGATTTCCCTTTTCTATCTGTAAGTTTAGAATCTGAAAAAGCAGAAGAACAAACACTGCAATACGTGACCAAACAAAAAATTCAAATTTATTATGTCGATGGTATTATCGAATTTAGCGAAGAATTTATTTCCAAACTCAAAAATAGTGTTAAAATAATTTTTTATCAAAATTTGAGTAAATCAAAAAAAAATGCTGATATATTTATTTTACCTTCCATCCACCAGAATGATGCTTTTTTTGACGATTTTAATGAACGGACTCAGATATACATAGGATTAAAATATTTTACATTTAATTCTGTAATTACCAAAATCGAACAAAAGCAAAATATATCCAATAAATTATCATCTATCGCAATTGCAGCTGGAGGTAGTGACCCACAAAATACTTTATTGACTCTATATAATTATTTTGCCAAATTCAATAAAGGAATCACTTATAATTTTTTTTATGGTCTTGATTTTATGCATGCTGAATCAATACCAAAGGAATTACCAAATCACATCCAGTTTAAACATTTTAATCATAGAGAAATTTTAACAAATGATATCTTAATTACATCATTTGGAGTCAGCACTTATGAGTTTTTGTATTTAGGAATTCCATTAATTAGTTATGGCCATCAAAAGAGTAATGCAGAAGCTTCTGATGTTTTAGCCCAAAAAACAAATGCATTTCTAAGCTTAGGTGAAATTAGTAATTTAAATAATCAAAAAATCGAATATAGTCTCGAGATGATTCAACAATATGAAATTAGAGAAGCATTATCTCAAAGAGGAAAAAAATTACTCGACTTGAAAGGGACAAATCGAATTATTAAAATAATTGAGAATATTAATTGACATGAATCCTAAAAATAATTGTTTCGTAATTGCGGAATTGTCAGCTAACCACAACAACGATTTTAAACTGGCAGCAAAAACCATTGAAGCAATGGCTGAAGCCGGAGCCGATGCGGTTAAAGTACAAACCTACAAACCCGAAAGTTTAACCATTGATTCAGATACCGGTTACTTTGCACCAAAAAAAGAAGGTTTGTGGAAGGGATACACCCCCTGGAAACTATATTCAGAAGCTGCCATGTCCTATGAATGGCAACCTAAACTAAAAAAAATTGCCGAAGACTTGGGTCTTGTTTTCTTTTCCTCACCATTCGATAAGGAGGGAGTCAATTTTCTGGAAAGTATCGATGTTCCCATGTATAAAATTGCCTCATTCGAGATAACAGATATCCCGCTGATAGAATACGCTGCATCCAAAGGAAAACCAATGATTATTTCTACCGGTGTTGCTGAAATTGAGGACATACAACTGGCCTTGGAGACATGCCGGAATGTGGGCAACAATGACATCACCTTGCTAAAATGTACATCGCAATACCCTGCAACCATTGAAGATGCCAACCTATTGACTATTCCCGACATGAAAAAACTTTTTGGAGTTGAAGTAGGTGTTTCAGACCATACCATGGGAAGTATTGTACCAACGGTTGCAGTTTCATTGGGTGCTACGGTTGTAGAAAAGCATTTTATCCTCGACCGCAATCTGGGCGGTCCCGATTCTGCTTTCTCCATGGAACCTCACGAGTTTAAGGAAATGGTTCAGTCTATTAGGCAAGTTGAATTTGCTTTAGGTAAAGTACGTTACGATGTTTCAGAAAATGACAAAAATCGTCGCCGCTCACTCTTCATTGTAAAGGATATAAAAGCCGGCGAACCTTTTACCGAAGATAATGTACGTGCCATTCGCCCGGGCTATGGCTTGCACCCGAAATATTTAAAAGAAATATTGTGGAGAAAAGTAGAAAGGAATATGAAAAAAGGGGAGCCGCTAGATAGGATGATTATTTTTAAATAACTAAAATATTTAATGTATGAATTACATTATTTTATATTTACATAAATGAATATATGAAACAAATCCCTCATTATTAACTCAGAATTTCTACAAATGAATAACACTATTTGCCTTTATGCTCGTTCTGGGCATAATTTACTATTTTCAAAACTTGGAAGCATTTTTATTAAAAATGGATTTAAAGTTGTTTATATTATAAATCAAGAAAAAGAAGAGGAAAACATAAGAAAATACAATAAAAATGCAATTATCTATAATTTGATGACTTTTATTGAAAAAAATTGGGATAATGAAAATATTCTTAAAAGTATTAATTTGAGCGATATTGAAAATAAATATTCTATTGATTCTATATGGAGATTATTTTACACAGACAGATACTTAACTAAATACAATTTTGAAGACTCAGAAAAACATGTAAAACTCCATGTTGCTTTCGTTGAAAAAATATACAACACACATAAGCCAAAATTTTTTATTAATGAATTAATTGCATTGTTTTCGTCATATTTGTTTTATTCCCTTAGTAAAAAACATAATTGCACATATCTCGCATTAGGTGCAAGTCAATATTCATATAATTATTTCTATGTTTCTTTTGATGATGAATATACCATCCATTCATTAGAAAATAAATATAAAACTGGCAAATTTTCGGACAATGAAATTGAATTGGCATCAAAGTTCATTGAAAAAATAAGGGTACATAAAAAGAAACCGGATTATATGATAAAAACCGGAAAAAAACCAGCTTTGAAATTTAAAGATCTATTTAGAGTTTCTTATTACTTCTATTCATTGCTTTTTACTCACAATTCAAAAATAAATTACGAAAATGATAAAAAAAGTGTAGCCTATAATGCAATAAACTATATAAAATATCAGAGTCATAAAAAGTTTTATCACAAACCAGATTTTACAAAAACATTTTATCTTTTCCCTCTTCATTTTCAACCTGAAGCTACAACTTTAACATTTGCACAAAACTATGAAAAACAAATACTTGCAATAGATCTACTTGCAAAAAAAATACCTGGCAATTCAGTTTTATATGTAAAAGAACACTATGCCAGACTTGGGCATAGAAAGACTGACTTTTATAAAGAATTAAAACGTTACCCAAACGTGTTTATTATTAACCCATGGGAAGACACATTTGAATTAATTAATAAATCAAAAGCTGTAATAGTTTTAACAGGAACAACTGGCTTTGAGGCTATTATAATGAGAAAGCCTGTAATTATTTTAGGTAATACATATTACAAAGAATTTAAATTTGCAAAAGTGATTAAAAACATAAATAACTTAACAAGTGCTTTGAAAAATATTGATGATTCAATTTATGATAATCATTCTCAATACGATAAAGAACTAAAACTATTTTGTGCAGCATACATAACATCGCTTTACAAAGGCGCATATCATCATGACAAAGAATGCGCTAATGATGATAAAAATATTATTCAGATATATAGTTCATTAGTTGAAGTAATGGATTCAAAAAGTGACTAATCATAAAAAATATTGTAACATTACTAGCAGATGATATTAAAAAGAATGATAAATACCTTCTTCTCAAAATTATTTTGTACGATATATAAATATAAATTTGAGAGGATTGGAAATAATGTTAGAATTTCATTTCCAATTCAACTACAGGGCTTAAAAAATATTAGTATTGGGAATAATGTTAAAATTGGGTACAATACTTGGATGGCATCAGTTCCAAAAAATAAAGATGGGACATCATTGCTGTCAATTGGAAATGGAACATACATTGGAAACTTCAATCATATTTATTGTACTAAAAAAATCATAATAGGGAATAAAGTACTGATTGCAGATAAAGTATACATTAGCGATAATTTACATTCATTTGAAGATATCAGTACTCCAATTATTGACCAACCTATTAAACAGATTAATTGTGTATCAATTAAAGATGGAGCTTGGTTGGGCGAAAATGTTTGCGTCATTGGTGCTTCAGTAGGGAAAAATTGTGTTATTGGTGCAAACTCTGTTGTTACAAAAGACATACCTGATTATTGTGTAGCAGTTGGTGCTCCTGCAAAAGTAATTAAAAAGTATAACCTTGATAAAAAGATTTGGGAAAAAATCTAATGATCATTTGCACCTAAAATGTTAAGAAAAATAAGTTTTATTGCTGTAAACATATTTAGTAGTGGAATCCTTTTCACAAAGTTGCTGCTATTTTTAAAATATTTGCCCGACAAAGATCTAGGTGCAATTATGCTATTTCAGGCTGTTATATCGTTACTGGGGCTTGCCCAAGTAGGTTTGTTTAACGGGGGACTTAGAATTTTTTCAATTGATAATGAAAAGAATAATTTTAAAACTACAAATAACTCAATCTTTACTTATGTCATTATAATTACATTCTTACTTGTTTCAGGTGCTTTGCTTTTCTCATTTTTTTTTGAGTTTGATTTAATAATTTTTCTAATTGCTTCATTAACCGGCGGTTTTTCCTTATTGAAGAATTGGTTTTCAAATTTACTCATAGCTCGCAAAAAACTAAAAGAAATTAATATCTTAAATTTTTGTAGCGCTATTGTATCAGCAGCTTTGGCCTTTACTATATTTTATTGGGGTGTAATTGGTGCAATTATATCTATTGGTAGCATGTATGTTGTTTTTGTTGTGCTTTTCTTTATATTACAGAGAGAATATGTTCCAAGCAAAATACAACTTGACATAACAATCATAAAAAAAATGCTTTCATTTGGATTTATTCCTTATTTAAGTGGAATTGCAGTTCTCTTAAACAATCAAATTGATCGCTTTTTTATCGCTCAGGCAATTTCTTTAGAAGCATTAGGTCAATTCTATTTAGCAACAACATTTATTACTATTTTTAATTTATTCCCTGTCAATTTAAATTCTTTATTTATGCCTTCCGGTGTAAATAATTACACAAATCGTAATTTAAAACAAACCATAAATTCTGCGAAAAACTATTTTTTTATACTTACTTTATATGCGTTTCTTTCTACATCTGTATTGTTTTTGTTCGGTGAATTAATTATTGGTGCTATCTTTCCTGACAAAATTGAGCAACTCAAATTTCTATTCATTATGATACCAGGCATTATTGCTTTGTTGTTATCAAAACCATTCAGTTACGTTTTATATATTTCTCTAAACCTAAAGGCATTATTGTGGTCGAACTTAGTTTCTCTTTTTAGTTATGTATCAATACTAGTTTTTTTGCTAATAATTTCAAATTTTACAATCGAGAATGTAGCATACGCCAAATCGTTTCAAGGTATATTAGTACTAGTATTTCTCCTCATTATTACATTCTCAAGTTGGAGAAAGATTAAAAGTTTTGAATATATTTCTGAAAACAAATACTCAAAAAACGTCTAAAATGAAAAAAATTCTTATTACAGGTGGTGCTGGTTTTATTGGTTCCAATATTGCTATTAAATTAATTTCAATGGGATTCAAAGTACGTGTATTAGATAATTTATCACCTCAGATACATGGCAATAAGCCTGAAAGTACATCTCCCTTATATAAGACAATAATTGGTAAAGTAGATTTTATAAAAGGAACAGTTACTTCAAGAGAAGACTGGATAAAAGCCATAAATGGGCAAGATGCGATTATTCACTTGGCAGCTGAAACAGGTACAGGTCAATCAATGTATGAAATTCATCGATATTGCGATGTGAATATAAGAGGCACAGCAATAATGCTTGATATATTAGCAAATGAAAAACACTCAATAGAGAAAATAATTGTTGCCTCTTCTAGATCAATCTATGGTGAAGGAAAATACTTATGCAGAACACATGGTAGTGTCTATCCAAATAAAAGAAATGAAAAGGATATGCTTGCAGGTGACTTCGATTGTAAATGTCCACTATGTAATAAAACAATATCTTTACTTCCTACTACTGAAGATTCCAAGATTCATCCAAATTCAATTTATGGAATAACAAAACAAAACCAGGAACAAATGGTATTATTGATGGGAAAAGTACTAGGGATTAACACTGTAGCTTTGCGTTATCAAAATGTCTTTGGTCCTGGTCAATCATTATCCAATCCTTATACAGGTATTCTATCTATTTTTTCAAATTTGATACTGCAAGAAAAAGAAATAAATATTTTTGAAGATGGAAAGGAAAGTCGTGATTTTATTTATATAGATGATGTAGTTGATGCAACTACTTTATGTTTGGAAAAAGATGGAGCTAACAATTGTGCACTTAATGTAGGAACAGGAATACCAATAGATGTCGAAAACGTAACAAAAACACTTTTGAAAAACTATAGTAGTCAAAGTAATTATAGAATTAGTGGCAATTATAGAATTGGTGATATTCGACATAATTTTGCAGACACTACAATGATCGAAAAAACCTTAGGTTTTAAGCATAAAGTCAGTTTCAGTGAGGGAATATTATCTTTTACAAATTGGGTGAAACAGCAGAAAATTATACCTTCTCTATATGAAACTGCAATTGAAGAAATGAAAAATAAGAATTTATTTAAATAAAAATTCTATAATTAAAAACTATACTGAATTTAAGAAAGAACTAAATAAAATACAAAAACTTTTAATGCTAAAGAATTTAGATTAAACCGATGGCTATAAACAAACTTAAAAATAAAAGAATTCTATATTTAGGAATCGAATTTTATAATTATCATAAAGAAATAATAAAGACACTTGAATATTATAAAGCTCTAGTTAAATTTTATCCAGTTGTTAAATATGGAAATGTATATACCTTTCTTAACCTAATATCGAAAAATCTTCTTCAAAAATATTTAAAAAATTATGGGGATAAGATTATCCATAGAATACATGATGATTCTTTTGATTATGTCTTCGTTATACAGGGTTTTCAGCAAGACGAATGGTTTTATAAAGAGCTAAAAAAAAAATTACCTAAGGCACTCTTTATAATGTATCATTGGGATTCTTTGAAAAAACATGATTATTTAAATTTAATTAAATATTTTGATCGTATTTTTTCATTCGACTACCAAGATGCAGCTCAACACACAGTAATCAATTATCTTCCACTTTTTTATATAAATTCTTACAATGTCACACGCTTTAAAAATGAATATTTTAAATATGATCTGCTATTTGTTGGTAAGCTTAAAAACCATTTTAAGAGATATGAGTACGTTGAAAATCTCAGAAAATATGCAACCGAGAATAAATTAAATGTATATATTCATCTTTATACTGATTATAAGTTCTTTCTAAAAATGTTACTAAAAGGAAAATTATTACGAAATGTGAAATTCAATACATTATCTTCTGAAGAAACAAAAAATCTTTTTGACATGAGCAATGCTATTGTTGATTTTCACGATCCTGATCAAACTGGAATTACGATGCGATCAATAGAGGCTTTAGGTAGTTGTAAAAAACTAATAACAATCAATAAGACAATTCTTTTTGAGCCAATATATTCTCCCAATAACGTATTCATAATTAATCCTCGTAATGAAAGCTTCCTAAAAGAATTTTTAAATATTCCATATCAAGAAATGCTTGTTCGTGAAAAGTATTCAATCAATACCTGGATTTTGACTATTTTTTGTAATAATGATAAATAAAATAAAAATTTATGACTATGTTTTGGTATTTATAGTCATCGCCATATCCGGATTTCCTTCTTTCGTTGATCATGAGATAATATTTCTGACAATGATCAATGTTTTAGCTGTTTGGTATTTAATAAACAACAAACTTAAACTTAGCCGTACACTTATATATTTTATTGGTATATTTATAATATCTATCTTTATTCATTATTATTCGAATTCTTTATTCCCAACTCGAACAATTTTTGGAATACTATCCAGAATATTTGCGGGCTTTTTTGTATTTAGCTTACTAAAAGAAAAAATACTGAATATTTATGTGAAGATATTTACTTTCTTATCTAAAATTAGTTTAATATTATTCATATCGTTTACATTATTTCCATCACTTTTTGAATTTGTAAAAAATCATGCAATACGCTCTGAATCTTTTGGAATAAATAATATACTTTTTTATAGTTTATTGGATAATTACAGACATAGAAACCCTGGACCATTCTGGGAACCAGGTGCTTTTGCTGGTTATTTAATAATCGCATTAATTTTTGAATTTCTATTGAATAAAAATACCTTTACAAAACGATATTTTCTATTTTCAATCACTTTATTAACAACTCAATCTACCACCGGGATTTTAGCACTTTTCTTAATCACTATATTTCATTTATATAAAAATCATAAGATCAATAAGGTATTTAAACCAATTCTCTTATTATCTCTAATTTCAATTTCAACATACATGTACATGAATTCTAATCTTTTATCGGAAAAGATAAATAATCAGATTGAATATGGATTGGATTATAGATCAGGACATCAAAAATATTCAAGTGCTAGATTTGTACATTTTTTTAGAGATCTCGATCAGATTATTGAAAAGCCAATATTTGGCTGGGGAGTTTCTAATGAAACTAGACTTTTGGAATATGATGAGCATTATGCTTCAATTACAAATGGAACTACAGATCTTATTGTTAGATATGGATTTTTCGGATTTTTTCTGTTCTCACTAGGATTGTATAATTCCTTCTATCGAATAAACCAAGACATGCTTTATTCACTTTTCATCGTTTTTATTATCTATTTCATTTCATTTTCCGAAGCATATTTTAGGTATACTTTTATCTTTTGCCTTCCACTTTTAACTACTCTTAGATTTAAGTTTAACGCAGAAGAAACATTGAATAAAGTAAAGTCATAAAATGTAACATTAGGTAATATCTATAACTACCTAATTTATCGAATAATATACATATTATAACTAAATTCAAATTGTGAATAAAAGCCAAATCATACATTTATGTCTGTTTGTATTAAAAGACAAAACTTAACATTATAGCATGAAACCTTATATAAAAGAGCAACCATAAAAATTAATAGACTTGATAACATTAGTATTTAATATTGGTGAGTATCTCTATACCCAACAAATTATATTTGGTATGCTTATAAAATTAAACTATATTCTTTCTATCAACAATTTTTTTAAAACTTAAAATATAGTGACATAACTATTAATCATAAATACTACCAACATGATATATGACAAAATTACAAGCTACCAAAATTACCTTGATATTCATCCTAAATTCAAAAAGGCTTTCCAATATATAATTGAAACGGATTTTTCAAAAATAGAACCAGGAAAGTACGAAATTGATGGAAGTAACCTCTTTGCACTTGTTCAGGAATTTGAAACTAAAAATGAGGAAGCGTGCAAATTGGAGGCTCATCTTGAATACATCGACATTCAGTATGTTTATATTGGGACTGAGATGATGGGGCATTGTTTATTATATGAACAGAATCCTATAAATGAGGGATACAAAAATGACGTTGCCTTTTTTAATGATCATACAGTAAACATGAAGGTTTCAGAAGGAGAATTCATCATTTTTTATCCACATGATCTGCACAAACCTTGCATTAAATACATTGAAAATTCAACGGTGAAAAAAATAGTTGTTAAGGTTAAAATTTAGTTGCATGAATAAAAAGGTGGTGGTTTTTGGTGGCGGTGGTTTTATTGGAGGTTATGTAGTTAACGAGCTACAAAAACGAAACTACAATGTAATTGTTGCAGATCTTAGCGAACCGAGATATTTACAATCAGCTCAATTTGAAAGGTGTGATATTCTTGATGCTAAAAAGGTTAATGAAATTATTGGAAAAGGGGTTGATTACGTTTACAATTTTGCCGGATTCGCAAACCTGGAAGATGCTAATAATAATCCCCACTTAACCTTTCAATTAAATGTTCTGGGAAATTTGAATATACTTCAGGCATGCGCAAACAATAACATCCAGCGATTTATCTATGCAAGTAGCGCTTATGCCATGAGTTCAAAAGGATCATTCTATGGAATAAGCAAATTAACATCCGAGAAGATAATCGAAGAGTTTCAGATAAAATACCACCTTGCCTATTCCATAATAAGGTATGGCTCACTTTATAGTGAGCAAAACCATCACAACAACTACATTTACAATCTAATTAAAGAAGCAATATCAACACATTCCATTAATCATAAAGGAAATGGTGAAGAATACCGGGAATATATCCATGCAGCTGATGCAGCTTCCCTTTCAGTTGACATTCTGGAAAGTGAAAAATTTGTAAATCAACATCTAATATTGACTGGACTGGAGAAAATGCAACGGATTGAATTATTCAAAATGATTGCCGAAATAATGAACATCGAACTCAATATCAAATTAAACACGAGTGCTGAACATGACCATTATGAAATAACCCCCTACTCATTTCATCCCACTTCAAGCAAAAAACTAATTGCAAATCCATATATAGATTTGGGGCAGGGATTATTAGAATGTATAAAGAATATTTCAAATGAAATAAACCTCAATGATAAATAATATGCCAAAAGTAAATTTTATAATGCCAATGAAAGGTCACTCGGAACGAGTTCCCAATAAGAACCTAAAAATTTTTGTAAATAAACCTCTATTCCATTATGTTTTAGAAGAATTATTAAAAAGTAAATATTTGGAAAATGTTTATATCAATACCGATTCTGAAAAGATCATTGAGAATGTAAGTGATTTTTTTCCTTCAGTTAAGATAATAAATCGTCCTACAGAACTAGTGGGTGATTTTGTTTCAATGAATAAAATTATTGAATACGATTTATCACAAATTAATGGTCAGGTATTTCTTCAAACACACAGTACCAATCCACTATTGACAGTTGACACCCTTGATAAGGGTATTGAGGCTTTTTTTAAAAATCAAGATAAACACGATTCCGTGTTCTCTGTTACCAAATGGCAAACCCGTTTTTACTGGCAGGATGGCTCACCGATAAACCACAATCCGCAGGAACTTTTACGTACGCAGGATTTACCACCAATGTTCGAAGAAAACTCAAACTTTTATATTTTCACAAAAGATTCATTTAAAGCATCAGGAGGTAAACGCATCGGTGTAAAACCATTTATGTTTGAGATGCCACCTATGGAGGCTGTAGATATCGATACTGAGTTCAATTTTAATTTAGCCCAACACATTTACAAAACATTAAACAATATTTAATGAAACAAGCCATAAGGTGTTATCTCTCACAGAGGTAGATGATTATGATGGCGAGTTCCATGTGACAAAAAATAACAAAAAATAAACAAATGAAACAACCATGATAAAAATCTGACACACAGGAGGATGAATATTTCTCATAGGAGTTCCATCAGGGTAGCATTTTTGTTATGATAAAAATAGTTTCGATCCATAAAGATAATCAGTAACTTAAAAGAAATAAAGAGATGAAATTTATTGAAAAAGTTAGAAGTATTCAGAAAGGTAATAAAGAATTGATTCTGGGTAGTTGGATAAACACTGCAAGTCCAATTGTAGCTGAGATAATGAGTAATGCAGGCTTTGACTTTCTATGTATTGATGCTGAACACTCGGCCATTGATATTAATACTTCATTGCAATTATTTCAGGCAATAAAAGCGGGAAATCCTGCTTGTACTCCATTGGTCAGAATGCAAGGGAATAATTATGCCGACACCAAACGTTACCTTGATGCGGGAGCTTTGGGGGTGATTGCACCTTTAGTTAATTCCAGAGAAGAAGTAGAATACTTAATTAAGTCAGTAAAATATCCCCCATTAGGCAATAGAGGGGTCGGATACGGTCGAAGTCATGCTTATGGTTTTGCATTCGATCAATACATGCAAGATGCAGAGGATAACATTTTCATAGCCATTCAAATAGAACATATTGATGCTGTAAATAATTTTGAAGAAATGGCACAAGTAAAGGGTTTAGATGCCATTTTTGTTGGACCTTACGATTTAACAGCATCAATGGGAATAACTGGTCAATTTGACCATCCCGATTATCTGAAAGTTTTAGAAAAAATTAACTCTGGTTGTAAAAAGCACAACATTATTGGCGGAATTCATGTTGTGCAACCAAACCCACAAGAAGTACTTGAAAAGCACAGTATGGGCTACAACATGATAGCATATAGTTTGGATATTACCATTATTGGATCGAATTGTCGAAATGCATTAAACCAAATAAATAACTCGTTATGATCTACAATAAAAAAGTAACTGCCCTTGTTCCAATCAAAGCCGACACTGAGCTAATAAACGGGAATTTAAGAATGTTCAATAACAAGCCACTTTATAAATCGTTGTTGGATAAGCTTGAAAATATTTTTGCAATCGACGAAATTCTTGTAGATACAGACATAAAAGAGCTTGAATCCGAATTAGCAAAACTTTACAATAAAGTTAAATTCGTTTCACGCCCCTTAGAACTATCAGGTTCTGATATTGATATTAATGATGTTCTAAAATATGATGTTTCACAAAGTCCAGATGGTGAAATATATATCCAAACCCATATCAATAAACCATTATTGAAAAAAGAAACAATCGCAAAAGCACTGAAAAAATTTGTTGAATTGGAAGATCAGTATGATTCACTTTTTTCTGTAAACACCTATAAAAGTCGGTTTTATAATCACCATAATCAGCCAATAAATCACGAAAAAGAACATCTCATAAGAACAAGAAAATTAGATCCTGTTTATGAAGAAAATTCATGTTTCTATATTTTCACAAAAGAATCTTTTAATGCTACAAATCATAGAATCGGTAATAAACCATTTCTATTTGATATTTCTTCTATCGAAGCGATTGAGTTGGAAGATGGACTATCATACAAATTGGCTGAAATCTTAATGTTGTATCAAGAACTTTAATAAGATGGAAAAATATAAAATTTTAATCACTACCTATCCATTTGGCAAATGTGGTATTAAACCATTGGAAATCCTGGAATCAACAGGGCACATTGTAGTGAATAATCCGTTAAACCGAAGGCTTAGAGCATCTGAAATACCTGATTTGATAAAAGATTTTGACATAATCATTGCAGGAACAGAACCTTACCCTATTGAAGCAATTGAAAATTCGAACGTAAAGGCAATTTGCAGAGTAGGTATTGGTCTTGATAATGTCCCCCTTAATTATTGCAAGGAAAAAGGAATTACTGTTGCCTATACGCCCGATGCGCCGTCTCAGGGTGTTGCAGAACTTACGGTTGCAAACATATTAAACCTAAGTCGAATGATATTGAAATCAGACCATTCCGTGCGTGAAGGAGCATGGAACAGGTATTTGGGCTTCCTTTTGGAAGAAATGACCATTGGCCTTGTTGGTTTAGGTAGAATTGGTAGTAAAGTAGCTAAACTATTGCAACCATTTAACACAAAAATACTAGCCACCGAAATAATTGATAAAACCGATTTGGTAAAAGAATTAAAAATTGAACTGGTGGATAAAGAAACCTTATTCCGAAAAAGTGATTTAATTTCACTACATATTCCCAGTAATAAGGAGAACTTTAAATACACGAACAGAGAATCCATAGCATGGATGAAAACAGGAAGTTTTTTAATAAACACTTCTCGTGGTCCAGTGGTTGATGAAGATGCTCTTTATGATGCACTAATTCAAAACCATTTAGGTGGTGCTGCTTTAGATGTTTTTAATGAAGAACCATATGAAGGTAATCTAACCAAATTAGATAATGTTATTTTCACAGCTCACATGGGTGCATCAGCACAGAAATCACGATTCCTCATGGAACTGGGAGCAGCTGAAGATTGCATTCATTTTATTAACGGCAATAGTCTTAATAATAATGCACTTATCGAAGAAAACTTAAAAGTTAGCAAAGATTAAAAAAGTCATGAATAAATATAAAATAGAAGAACTATCCTTAAAAAGAATTTTTAAGGGTGTACAAAGGAGAATAATTAATATTCCACATAAGTTTGCATGGGTGTTTTCACAGGCTGCTAAAGATAATCGTAATAAACTTAAAAGGTTTTATAATATACACTCTGGGGAAAGATGCTTTTTGATTGCCAATGGACCAAGCTTAACGAATACAAATATTAATCTTTTAGCAAATGAGATAACCTTTGGTTTAAATCGGATTTATCTGAATTATCCAAATATGGAATTTACACCAAACTATCTTGTATGTATTAATAAACTCGTTTTAAATCAATTTGCAAATGACTTCCACAATGAAAAAATGCCAAAATTTTTCAACTGGGAAAGTCGCAATATTTATAAGAATGATAATGACATCTACTTTGTTGGAAATGGTTTAAATAGTATTAAATTTTCTAAAGACATTTCTAAATCCTTAACTCCAGCTGCTACCGTTACTTATGCTGCCCTTCAAATTATCTTCTATATGGGCTTCAAGGAAGTAATCATAATTGGTATGGATCATAGTTTTCAATTTAAAGGAAAACCGAATGAAGCTCAAAAAAGAAACGAGGAACGAGATATAAACCATTTTGCACCCAATTATTTTCCTAAAGGATCAAAATGGGAAACACCTGATATAGTAGCAACAGAATATTTCTATCGTATTGCTAAACAGGAGTTTGAAATGGACGAAAGATTCATTTACGATGCTACAATTAATGGGAAATGTACTATTTTTGAGAAAAGAGATTTGGAATCATTTTTTTAAATTAAGAGTAGTATTATTGAAATAAAACATTTATAAATATTTAACACATCACCAGTAATCCAATAATAACAATAATAATAAATAGTGTAGTTAATTAACTACACTATTATCTGTTCTATTTTAAATCAAATTAAATTTCTTTGATGAGCACTTACTTCAATATTAAACTCGAATTCAATCAAGAAATATTTAATCATACTCTTGACGTAGCAATCAAAGATCGGCAAAAGGGCTATGTTTGCGTAGTAGATGCAAATGTACTAACCATTGGGCAAAAAGATAAAAACTACAGAGAAATATTAAACAATTCAATTATAAATTGCTGCGATGGCAGTTCCATTGCGTGGCTGGCAGGTTTACTTCACAAAAAAAAATATAAAGCCTTCAACGGACCTGAAATTTTTGAAATATATATTGAGAAAAAATACAAGCAACTTTTGTTGGGTAGTACAGAGCCAACAGTTGAAAAAATCAAAAAAAAATTAATACTGAAAGGTATTGAACCTGATCATCTTTCTTTTATGCAGGTTCCGTTCATGCCTGTTGATGAGTTTGACTACGAGGCAATAGCACTGGAAATAAACCATTGCATGCCTGAAATAATTTGGGTTTCCTTGGGGGCACCCAAACAAGAAATATTTATGTCAAAATTATTGCCCCACATCAATTCCGGTATAATGTTTGGTATTGGAGCAGCTTTTAATTTCTATGTTGGAGAAATAGTGCTGCCAAAAACCCGATTAGGTACACTGCGTTTCATCTGGTTAAGCCGTATTTTTAGTGAACCAAAAAAACAAATTACAAGAGTTTTACCTTATCTTTATATATTGCCAAAGCTTTGGTGGCAAGAAAGAAAAAAAATAATAAACGAACGTAGTCTTTAAGTTTAAAAAGAAACCCGTTCTCACCAAGTATTGATTACCAAAATAATTATGAACATTCTAATTACTGGCATCCATGGTTTTGTAGGCTCGAACTTAACAAAAGCATTGCATATGCAACATACGTTGTACGGTCTCGATATTGTTTCTCCCAAGAAAGAAGGGATCCAAAAAAACTTTTCGTGGGCTGAACTTGCAAACAATAATATACCAGAAGTTGACGCAGTTATCCATTTGGCAGGCAAAGCCCACGATACTAAAAACCAAACCAACGCACAAGTATATTTTGACATCAATACCGGGTTAACCAAGCAAATATTCGACTGGTTTTTAAAATCCAATGCCAGTAAGTTTATCTTCTTCAGCTCGGTAAAAGCAGTGGCCGACAAGGTTATTGGAGATGTATTGACTGAAAATGTTAAACCAGCTCCCATAGGACCTTACGGTGAAAGTAAAATAGTAGCTGAAAAATATATATTAAGCCAGGCTCTATCAGAAAATAAAAAGGTTTACATTCTTCGGCCTTGCATGATTCATGGTCCTGGTAACAAGGGGAACCTAAACCTTTTGTATCAGGTTCAGGTAAAAGGTATTCCATGGCCATTGGGGGCTTTTGAGAATAAGCGTTCGTTTTGTTCTATTGGAAATCTTATCTATGCAGTTCAGCAACTCATAGAAAAAGAAATTGAGTCGGGTATTTACCAAGTTGCCGATGATGAGGCTTTAGCTACAAATGAGCTGATCAGTATTATAGCAGGTTCACAAAACAAGCAGGCTAATATTTGGCGTATTCCTATTAATTTTATTAAAGTACTTGCCCGCATAGGCGATTTTCTTCATTTGCCTTTAAACAGCGAACGCCTCAAAAAATTAACCGAATCGTATGTGGTATCGAACCAAAAGCTTAAAACGGCTTTGGGGATTATAAAGATGCCTGTTACTGCCGAAGACGGATTGAAAAGAACAATGGAGTCATTTAAGAAATAAATTACAATTATTATGCAAACAAACTTCAACCTCGATCAATTCATCAAAACCTTCGTTACCAAGCGTGACATAAGTTTGTTGAAAGAGGATTTCGAAAAATACAATTACGAGTTAAGTAAACGCATCAACGGTAAAAAGGTGTTGGTTATTGGTGGTGCAGGAACCATTGGCTCCTCCTACATTAAGGCCATATTAAAATTCAAAATAGCCAAATTAGTGGTGGTTGATATCAATGAAAACGGGCTAACCGAACTGGTACGCGACTTACGCAGTTCCGAAGGCTACAACATCCCTGAGGAGTTTATCCCCTACCCTGTGAATTTTGGACATCCTGTATTTGAGAAAATATTTCGCCATCATGGTCCTTTTGAGATCGTAGCAAACTTTGCTGCCCACAAGCACGTGCGCAGCGAAAAAGACATTTTCTCCATAGAGGCTATGATCGAGAACAACGTGTTGCGTGCCCGCAAACTGTTGGATTTATTACTACAATACCCGCCCGAGCATTTCTTTTGCGTAAGCACAGACAAAGCCGCCAATCCTGTAAATATTATGGGTGCCAGCAAAAAATTGATGGAAGAATTGATAATGGCTTATGCCAACAAGCTACCCATCAAAACCGCACGTTTTGCCAACGTGGCTTTCTCCAACGGTAGCTTGCCCTTAGGCTTTATCGATAGGTTGAATAAACAACAACCCTGGTCGTGCCCCTTAGGCATACGTCGCTTTTTTGTATCACCCCGGGAGTCGGGTGAACTTTGCCTCATGGCCTCCATCATGGGTGAATCGGGCGATATCTTCTATCCGAAGTTGGATGAAGAAAAAGACATGATCCCCTTTGACCAAATGGCCATCGACCTGCTCCACTCCCTCAACCTCGAACCCGACATTTGCAAAACCGAACAGGAAGCCCGTAAAAAAGCACTAAAGCTCCAAAGTGCACTGAACCAACAACCGACAAGCAGCAACCAGCAACCGGCAACCTGGCCCATCTACTTCTTCGGCTCCGACACCTCCGGCGAAAAAAGCTTTGAAGAATTCTTTACCGAAAAAGAAGAGCTGGACAATGATTCCTTCATTAACCTGGGGGTTATCAAGAACTCTGTAAAACGCGACATCAAAGAAATCGATACCATCTTTGATCAGCTTCACAACTTGTTTGAATCAAATAAAGTCACAAAGGCTGCCATCGTGGAGATTCTCAAAAGCTACCTCCCCAATTTCGAACACATCGAAACTGGCAAAGGGCTGGATTCAAAAATGTAAAAAGTAAGATTTTCTAAGGAAGCTCCACTCCGTTACGGCTTCGGTCGTTCCTCCCTCGCAATGACGGGCTACGCAATAGTGGTAAGGGAAGGGGTTTGGCGGCTTCGCCGCCGTTTGCGGTGCAGGCAGTTCCTCATCGGGATCGCAATCGAAAATCACTTTTAGGTAATGACGGGCTTTTCACACGGTAATGAGATTGCTTCTCCCGATTTCGTTCCTCATCGGGATCGCAATGACGGGCTTCGCACACGGGATAAGGGTTGGGGTTTGGCGGCTTCGCCGCCAAACCCCAACCCTCCCAATACCCCAAGCCGCCCGTCATTGCGAGGACGACGAAGGAGGACGAAGCAATCCCCATACTTTCTCAAGCCGCTCGTCATTGCGATGAATTTTTCTGAGGCACGAAGAAAAATGAAGAAGCAATCTCATGTTCTCAGGTAGCTCGCAAATTATAATCTTAATACTCATGCACAAAGGAGGATTTGTTTACATCCTAACAAACCAAAACCATACGGTTTTGTATACAGGTGTCACAAGTAATTTGGCAAATCATGTGCATCAACACAAAACTGGTGCATTTAAAAATGCATTTACTTCAAAATACAATACGAATATTTTAATTTATTATGAAGTTTTCGATCACATTGAAGATGCAATAACAAGAGAGAAGCAGCTCAAAGCAGGTTCACGACAAAAGAAAATTGAACTCATTCAAAAAACCAATCCTGAATGGAAGGAACTTAAAGCACCAATCTACTATTAACAAAAAAAGTTAACCCATGTATCAACACTTCTTCAAGCGTATCATCGACTTCATCCTGTCCTTAATCGCCTTAACCATCTTATCCCCTATCTTGATTCCAGTGATAATTGGACTCTTACTCACTGGCGAGCATTATGTGTTCTATTTCCAAAAACGTATTGGGTATAAAAACAAACCCTTCTTCATCTGGAAATTTGCGACCATGTTAAAAGCAAGTCCGAGTTTGGCTGGCGGTCTTCATACTACAAGAAAAGACCCAAGAATATTGCCTATGGGAGGTTTTCTGCGCAAAACAAAAATTAATGAATTACCACAAATCATCAACATTCTCAAAGGTGACATGAGCATTGTGGGACCACGTCCATTGGTAGATAAGACCTTTGCACCCTATTCCGATGAAGTAAAAGCCAATATCTACAATGTAAAACCTGGCTTAACAGGCATAGGCTCCATTGTATTCAGGGATGAAGAGCGCTTGCTTTCTGAAACAACCATGCCCATGGAAGAGTTTTATGCCAAACACATCTCCCCCTACAAAGGTGAATTAGAGCTATGGTATCAAAAACACCTTTCTTTATATACCGATCTAATGCTAATCTTCCTAACTGCCTGGGTCATTGTTTCCCCTGAAAGCAATTTGGTTTATAGGGTGTTTAAAGATTTACCTGAAAGACCAACAGATTTGCAATAATATAAACATTCATTTATATCACCTTTTCCAAAGCTCGAAACTGTGGAAAAGTTTATTTCTACATTGCATCAGTGCAAGCCACTTCCATGCAAATACGCAACTATTGTGAGGGTTTCACTACCCCATCCCTCTCCTGACGTAAGTGGAGTCCTCACTGATACGGCAGATTCCTTGCAACACAGCAAGTTCTATGCATCAAAATAGATTACAAATTCATTTTTAAACAATTCAACAGTTCAACAATAACCCTTAAAATATGAAAGGCATCATCCTTGCGGGCGGCTCCGGTACTCGCCTCTACCCCATCACCAACGGTTTATCAAAACAATTGTTACCGGTTTACGATAAGCCCATGATTTATTACCCGCTTTCCGCCTTACTGCTGGCAGGCATCAACGAGATACTCATCATATCAACACCAGAAGATACACCACTTTATCAACGACTTCTAGGAGATGGATCGAACTGGGGTATTTCACTCCAGTATAAAGTTCAACCTTCGCCCGATGGCTTAGCACAGGCTTTTATACTCGGAGAAGAATTCATTGGAAAAGATTCGGTTTGCCTTGTATTAGGTGATAATATTTTTTACGGCTACAGCTTTAGCGCGCTCTTAAAAGAAGCAAAAGAAACCGTAGAGAAAGAGAAAAAAGCCCGCATATTTGGCTACTATGTGCAAGACCCGCAACGCTACGGTGTGGCTGAGTTTGATAATGAGCAAAATGTTGTAAGCATTGAAGAAAAACCCGCCCAACCCAAAAGCAACTATGCGGTAGTAGGGCTGTATTTTTACCCCAACAACGTGGTGGAGATTGCCAAAAATGTTAAACCTTCGGCAAGAGGAGAACTGGAAATCACTTCAGTTAATCAAGAATACCTCAACCGTAGTCAGCTTAAACTATCCAACATGGGTCGTGGCTTTGCCTGGCTAGATACCGGCACCCACAGCTCCCTGCTCCAGGCCGCCAATTTCATCGAAACCGTCGAAACCCGCCAGGGCCTCAAAATCGCCTGCCCCGAAGAAATCGTCTGGCGCAATGGCTGGATCACCAACGACCAACTCCGTTCCCTCGCCGAGCCGCTTAGCAAAAATCAGTATGGGGAGTACTTGCTGCGTTTACTGAAATAAAGCTTAAATATTTTGTCCACAAATGGACACTAATTGACACAGATTTTTTTAAACTATTCTCCTATTATTAATGGATCTACTTGCCAATCAACATCCTCTGAAACAGGAATGTTATGACATAATAGGTTGTTGCATGGTCGTTCATAATGAGCTGGGTTGCGGATTTTTAGAAGCTGTTTATCAAGAAGCTCTGGAAATTGAGCTAGAAACAAAGCAAATTCCTTTTATTCGCGAAAAAACATTATCAATTCAATATAAAAATTACTGTTTGAAGAAAACATACATTGCTGATTTCTTTTGTTTCAATAAAATCATTGTTGAAATTAAAGCTGTCAACGAATTTGATAGCAAACATATAGCTCAAGTGTTGAATTATCTAAAAGCAACAAATACAAAAGTTGCTTTATTAATAAATTTTGGAAATACCAAACTACAATACAAACGAATTATAAAATAAAACATTTCAAATCAGCACAAATGCTTTTGTGTTAATTTGTGTGTATTTGTGGACGAAATATCATGAACATAATCACTACAGAAATCCCCGACGTTCTCATCTTCGAGCCCCGCATATTCGGCGACGAAAGGGGTTATTTTTTTGAATCCTTTCGTGAAGACATCTTTGAAAAGGTAGTAGGAAAAGTCAATTTCATCCAGGACAACCAGTCAAAATCTGCCTATGGTGTATTACGCGGCTTGCACTTCCAGCGTCCACCCTACACCCAAAGCAAACTGGTGCGCTGCCTGCAAGGCGAGGTGCTCGATGTGGCGGTAGATATCCGCATCGGCTCACCCACCTATGGTCAACACGTAGCGGTAAAACTCAACGATCAGAACCAACGTCAATTGTGGATTCCGCAAGGTTTTGCCCACGGTTTTTTGGTTCTAAGCGAAACCGCTGTTTTTGCCTATAAATGCGACAACTACTACGCACCTGAATACGATGGTGGCATACTCTGGAACGACCCCGCCATTGGAATCAACTGGGGCATCCCTGAGACTGACATCAAATTGTCAGACAAAGATAAAAACCAGCCACTCATTAAAAAAGTTAATTGCTTCAATTTCAAAGATTTTAAAAAAGAAGTCATCTATCGATAACAACAATACTATAGCACGAAGGCACAAATTGTGAAGTAGAGCAACAGTGCCATTTTATAGTCGAAGAAAAAAATTATTTAACCATTTAAAAATCTCAATTGTTCTTAATCTTCACCATATGTTTTAACCATTACAGTGTTCAGTTACCTAAACTAATTCGTATATTTGTTTATTAGCTTCAACCAATAAAATACATTCATCATGGAAACAAATACCAGCACCCCGGCAACAATGGTACACCATGGCCGTAACATCAAACGCCTGCGTGAAATGTTGGGTGTAAAACAAGAGTTCATTGCCAGTGAATTGGAAATGACCCAGCAAACCATTTCAAAACTGGAACAAAAAGAAGAGATTGATGATAAGGTATTGGAGAAGGTGGCAGGTGTTTTGAAAGTACCTGTAGAGGCCCTAAAGAGCCTGAATGAAGAAGCAACGTTCAATATTATTGCCAATAGTTATCACGATAATTCATCTGCAGTTAACTACCAATGCCATTTTAATCCAATGGATAAAGTAATTGAATTGTACGAGCGTTTACTCGCTGCCGAAAAGGAAAAAGTGGCCCTGTTGGAGAAATTGCAGGGAGATAAAAAATAAGAAGGTGCTTGCGCCCTTTCAGGGCTTTTCGGCTAACACAATTTATTACGCAGGGCTGCGCCCCGCGCTGTTGCTTTAAGGCCCTTGGCCATAACCAACTGACATACCTTTACCCCAAAATAAGTCGGAGAAACAATTCGAATTATACAGCCAAGCGCGCAACTAGATGATTAACTGCAGCTTCAACGCGAACCTTTCCCCCGACTAAGTCGGGGTTTGAAAAACTTGAACCCCGACCAAGTCGGGGTTGAAACTAAAAATACATAACCAAATTTGCACACAGCAACATCAAAGCAACCCTTTCCCCCGGCTAAGTCGGGGTTTTTTGCTAACGAGGGTTAAACAATCAAAAAATAAAAGCTCCAACACCCGCACTGCTCTGCCCCATCTCCCCCCTGGAGGCGAATCCGACCGTCTACCGACGGGCGGTGAGTCCCGGTGCAACCGGGAGGGGATTAAGGGGGGTATTAGAGGCGAAGCGTAGAGGAGTCCCGGGAACCGGGAGGGGTACAACACCCGCACCGCACGCCCCCAACCATGACACAAGGCGAAGCCGCAGTCCCGCGGAGCGGGAACCAGCAACAAGCAACAAGCAACCAAATAATAATAACACAAATATTCGCACTGTACGCCCCCACCTCCCCCCTAGAGGCGAATCCGACCGTCCACCGACGGACGGTGAGTCCCGGTGTAACCGGGAGGGGATTAAGGGGGGTAATTCCAAAACAACCAACATATGTCACAAAAAATCGCCCTTATTACCGGCATCACCGGTCAGGATGGTGCCTACCTGGCCGAATACCTCTTAAAAAAAGGCTACATCGTACACGGTATGAAACGTCGTGCCTCGCTCTTTAACACCGACCGCATCGACCACCTCTACCAGGATCCGCATGTCGAAAACCGCCAGCTCATCCTGCACTATGGTGACCTCACCGACAGCATGAACATCACCCGCATCATCCAGGAGGTGCAGCCCGATGAGATCTACAACCTGGCAGCCATGAGCCATGTGGCCGTGAGCTTCGAAACACCCGAGTACGTGGCCAATGCCGATGGCATCGGTACCCTGCGCATCCTCGAGGCAGTGCGCCTGCTGGGCCTCACGCAGAAAACGCGCATCTACCAGGCCTCTACTTCCGAGTTATACGGTCTGGTACAGGAGGTGCCCCAAAGCGAGAAAACCCCCTTTTATCCGCGTTCACCTTACGCGGTGGCCAAAATGTATGCCTACTGGATCACGGTGAACTACCGCGAGGCCTACCAGATGCACGCCAGCAACGGCATTCTGTTTAACCATGAAAGCCCCATCCGCGGCGAAACCTTCGTTACCCGCAAGGTCACCCGCGCCCTCTCACGCATCGCCCTGGGCATGCAGGACAAGGTGTACATGGGCAACCTCTCGAGCAAACGCGACTGGGGCCACGCCAAAGACTACATCCGGGCCATGTACCTCATCCTTCAGCAGGATCAGCCAAGTGATTATGTCATCGCCACCGGCATCACCACCACCATCCGCGACTTCATCCAGCTCGCCGCCGCCGAAATCGGCCTCGAAATCACCTTCTCCGGCGAAGGAGTCAAAGAAGTGGGAAGCCTCACCGCCATCAATGAAAAGGTATTCAACGAAAAAGTTGGCGAAAAATATTTATCATCTTTAAAAGAACGTATCCAAAGTTTCCCCCCTTCAGGGGGGATTAAGGGGGGTATAGTCGGCGTCGATCCCCGCTATTTCCGCCCCACCGAAGTCGACCTCCTCATCGGCGACCCCACCAAATCAAAAACCGTCCTCGGCTGGCACCCCCGCTACGACCTCCCGGGCCTGGTAAAAGACATGATGGAAGGCGACATCAAACTCATGAAAAAACAAAGCTACCTCAAAGACGGCGGGTATCAGATTATGAATTATTTTGAATAATAGAAAAAGGAAGATGGAAAATTAAAAATGAAAAAATTTCTTCCATCTTCCATTTTCCTTTTTCCATCTAATTTTATGAGATCTTTTGAAGAAATAGAAGTTTGGAGAATTTCCAGAACATTAGTGAAAGAAATCTATAATCATTTTTCTTCTTGTAAAGACTATGGGTTTAAAGATCAAATCTGTCGTGCAGCAATTTCAATCATGAACAACATAGCCGAAGGACATGAACGCGCTTCGACTAAAGAGTTTATTCGCTTTCTGGTAATATCGAAAGGCTCCTGTGGCGAAGTAAGATCGATGTTGATTGTTGCCCCGGATTTGAACTATATTGATATTAATAAAGCTCAGAAACTAATCGAACAGTGCCGATCTATTTCAAAACAACTATCCGGCTTCATCAAATACCTCGAAAAAACCCTCTAATTTTTTCATCTTCTATCTTTTACTTATTCTTTTTCCATCTTCCATTTTCCATCTTCCATTAATTATGAAAAAAGTCTTTGTATCCGGATGTTATGATTTGCTGCACAGCGGACACATTGCCTTCTTCAAAGAGGCATCGCGGTTTGGCAGTTTGTACGTTGGACTAGGCTCTGATAAAACCATCGAGGACCTGAAAGGCCGCCCGACCATCAACAGCGAAGCGGAACGCCTCTACATGGTCAAAGCCGTGCGCTATGTTCACGAGGCCTTTGTGAATTCAGGCAGCGGCATCATGGACTTTGAAGAGGACCTGAGAAAACTGCAGCCCGATGTTTTTGTGGTGAACGACGATGGCTATTCACCATCTAAAAAAGCCCTGTGCGATGAACTGGGCATCGAACTGAAGGTGCTCGAACGCGTTCCCGAGGCCGGACTACCAGCCCGCTCAACCACAGCCATACGGGGTAGCAACCATTGTCAGCTCCCCTATCGCATCGACCTGGCCGGCACCTGGATCGACCAGCCCTACGTGAACAAGTACCATCCCGGCTGGGCCATCACGTTGTCCCTCGAACCCATCATCGAGTACAACGAGCGCTGTGGCATGAGTACTTCCACCCGCAATGCAGCCAAAAAAATCTGGCCACAGCAGTTACCCCTGATCAAACCGGTAAAACTGGCCGAAATGCTCTTTCACTATGAAAACATTCCCGGATCGGAACTCGTCTCGGGCGCCCAGGATGCCATTGGCATTTGTGTGCCCGGACTGAGCCGACATTATTATGATAAGGAGTACTGGCCGCTAAAGATAGAAAGCAACAACGATGAAGACCTGCTTAGCTGGCTCGAAGAGCATATTTTCATGACCCTGCTCTGGCCCCGTCCCCCTGGCCTCGACCTGCTCAAGACCACTGCCATTACAACGGAGAATGTCAAAAAGCTGACCCTGGCTGCCGAACAGGCCTGGGAAGCCATTCAACAGCGCGACCTGCACGGCTTTGCTGCTGCATTTAGCGCCTCGTTCAATGCCCAGACCACCCTTTTCCCGGCCATGATCAACCCCGAAATTGAAAAGGTCATCGACAGCTACCGGAATCAGGCATTAGCCTGGAAGCTCGCCGGCGCCGGCGGAGGCGGCTACCTTATCCTGCTGGCCGAAACACAACCCCCCGGCACCATGCGCATCAAAATTCGCCGCAAAGAAACCGGAATCTAAACGAAATGGAAAACCTTAAAATGGAAGATGGAAAAATAGATGGATTTCTTCCATCTTCCATCTTACATCTTCCATCTTCCATCTTTCATCTTTCATCTTTAATCTAATCTCTTTATCATGCAAAAACACTCAAAAATATACGTTGCCGGCCATCGCGGCCTGGTAGGTTCTGCACTCTGGAAGACCCTCCAAAACAAGGGCTACACCAACTTAGTAGGACGCAGCATTGAAGAACTGAATTTAATGGATGCCCATGCAGTCAACCAGTTCTTCGAAGAAGAAAAACCCGGGTACGTCATTCTGGCGGCAGCCAAGGTAGGCGGCATTGTGGCCAACAACACCTACCGTGGACAGTTCATCTACGAAAACCTGATGATCCAGAACAACGTCATTCACCATGCTTATCTGCACGGAGTAAAGAAACTCCTGTTTTTGGGCAGCACCTGTATTTATCCCCGCGAGGCACCCCAGCCCATGCCCGAGGACTGTCTGCTCACCTCGCCGCTCGAGTACACCAACGAGCCCTATGCCATTGCCAAAATTGCCGGCATCAAGATGTGTGAAAGCTACAACCTGCAGTACGGCACCAACTTTTTAAGTGTGATGCCCACCAACCTGTATGGTCCCAACGACAATTTCAATTTGGAGACCTCGCACGTACTGCCTGCCCTCATCCGCAAAATCCACCTGGGCAAATGCCTCGAGAACAACGACTGGACCGCCATCCGCACCGACCTCAACCAACGCCCCATCGAAGGCATCAACGGCACAGCCACCAACGATGAAATCACGCAGCTCCTTTCGAAGTACGGAGTTTTCCCCCCTTCAAGCGAAGCTGAGCGGAGTCCCGGGAATCGGGAGGGGATTAAGGGGGGTGTCGAGATCTGGGGTTCCGGTGCCCCCATGCGCGAATTCCTCTGGAGCGAAGAAATGGCCGAAGCCTGTGTGTATGTCATGGAGAAGGTGGATTTTAAAGATGTGACACCTAAACAAGAAATAAATAATAAGAAACAAGAAATTAGAAATACACATATCAACATAGGTACGGGCAAAGAAGTCAGCATTCGTCAGGTGGCTGAGCTGATCAAGGAAAAAGTAGGTTTTAGTGGCGAGCTGGTATTCAACACCTCCAAGCCCGATGGCACCATGAAAAAGCTCACCGATCCCTCCAAGATCCACGCCCTGGGCTGGCACCACAAAATCGAAATCGACGAAGGCATTGAACGAATGTACCAGTGGTACACCAGCAATCAGTAAAAAGTCGTAAAGTCATAAAGTCAAAGGTCACAAAGTCACAAAGTCAAATGTCAAATGTCAAATGTCAGATAAAAGCAAGTTAGAAACAGACCTTTGACCTTCAGACCTTTGACCTTCGACCTTCAGACCTTCGACCTTCAGACCTTCGACCTTCAGACCTTCATGGGTCATTATCAAGCCCATACCCCCGGCCACGCTCCGCCCACCGCCAATGGCATACAGCCCTATGGCCGGAACAGTACCCTGTCCGCATGAAATATGATGCTTCGCAGTGAAATAAGCTTTCCATTGCGCACATTAAAGTTGGAATTTAATTACATCTAATCAGCCAGTTACATGCCGGCCGATTTAATCGGCCATACAGCCATAACCTATGTCCGAAGCGCTACCGTGGCCGGTTGTTCTAATGATCATCCTGGCCCCCTACATAAATGTAGGAGCTTGTCCCGGTGCAACCGGGAGCAATTCATAATGCTACCAATGAAGAAACTATAATAAAAGCTCCAACACTCGCACTGTACTGCCCCATCTCCCCCCTCAAGGGGGGATTAAGGGGGGTATAAAACCCAAAACATCCCCGTAGTCAGCAACTTCAACGCGAACCTTTCCCCCGACTTAGTCGGTTTTTTTTTACTAACGAGGATTAATCAATCAAAAAATAATAGCTCCAACATCCGCACCACACGCCCCCAACCAGCAACAAGCAACAAGCAACAAGCAACCAAAAAATAACAACTCCAACACCCGCACTGCTCTGCCCCATCTCCCCCCTCAAGGCGAATCCGACCGTCTACCGACGGGCGGTGAGTCCCGGTGCAACCGGGAGGGGATTAAGGGGGGTATTAGAGGCGAAGCGTAGAGGAGTCCCGGGAACCGGGAGGGGTACAACATCCGCACCACACGCCCCCAACCATGACACAAGGCGAAGCCGCAGTCCCGCGGAGCGGGAACCAGCAACAAGCAACAAGCAACAAGCAACAAGCAACCAAATAACAACAACACAAATATTCGCACAATACCGCCCCATCTCCCCCCTTCAGGCGAATCCGACCGTCCACCGTCGCTTACCGCCAGGCGGGAAAAAGCAATAAGAAGTCTTGTTCCCCCGAACCTATACTTTTGTACCTTTAAATCTTAAAAAAAGGCGAAGGGCTTCATCAGTAACCAAACGATTTGCAACCCTTCGCCATGGTTGAACACAGCTACCGCTTAGCTCAAAGTGGTCTCATTTTCAGAGACATTCCCGGGAAGATCGGAGGCTTTCACCACAATCCGGTCTCCCTCACGGGAACTGTTCTCAGCTGTTGCTGCATACACCCAACTCAACCCGTCGGGCGACTCAACAGCAGCACCTTGCTCCAGCAGGGTACCGTCCGATTCGTAAATCTCAACGGTCACCCATTTCACCTTGAAATCATCAGTAACTTTGATAGTAATCAAATCTCCTGCAACTCCGGTATATGCATCGAGATCAACCTCTTTGATGTCCGGCGCATGGAAGTAATCAGCCACAGCAACCATATAGCCACTGCGTAATTGCCGCTTTTCGGCTACCGCCGCATAAGCGTCTTTTGTCTCTGCTTCATGAATCGCTGCTTTTGCATAAAAAACAGCTTCCTGAAATCTGCCGCGGTGCTCTAACTGAACCGCTGTCGGCTCCTGTTCACTACGAACCGGGGCAGCCGATACATAGGTCTTTCCAAACGATTGACGAAATACAAGCGTCTTGCCTATCATTCCGCTCAATCCTTTGGTGGCCAAGTTTGATTTTACTTCAGCCATGAATTTTAATCTAAATTGAATAAGATAGCGTACGTTTGGTTACTGGGAATCTTATAACTTAAAATATACAAACATTTCAAACTATTTTTTAGTTTAAAAATGACTAAAAAAAATAAAATTTCATCCTATACTCATCCTATACTCATCCTATACTCATCCTATACTCATCCTTAATACAGGCTTATAAACACCAATTTTTCAACTGTACGCCGCTTCAGCCATCCACTCTTTCTGCACAACAACTTATTAATAGCTCACCCCAACCTTAAAAAGATCCTTCATTTTCGAATCCTAATTGCATCCACTCCTCCCTCTTTTAATCCTGCTATGCAACCACGCCCAACAGGCCCACCCGCGATATACATCGGGAGGTGATCCCGTCTTTAATAGACTATACGGTACGATTCTTCAATAGGCACCTCCCGATAATTATCGGGATGATGGGGTGTAACAAATAGATCATTGTTAAGAGCGGGCTTTAGCCCAATGATATATTTACCAGGCTTTTTATCATTTGCTTGCGCCCTTTCAGGGCTTTTCGGCTAACACAATTTATTACGCAGGGCTGCGCCCCGCGCTGTTGCTTTAAGGCCTTTGGCCTTAAGATTTTTCGCAACACCATCTCACCAAAGTAACACCCAGGTGCAGCGCACCGCCAATGTTTATAGCCATCCGCAAAGCCAAACAAGCCAAGGTGCAGCGCACCGAAACCTTTCTGGCATAAAATGCCTTGAACATCCTCGACCTTTGCCGGCCATACAACAATAACCTTTGTCTTAAGCGCTACCTTGGCCGGATAAATTGTTACCATTGTTGACCCCTACATAAATGTAGGAGCTTGTCCCGGTGCAACCGGGAGCTATTAACTCCATTTCATTACGTTGAACGCTGTTTCATAATGCTACCAATGAAGAAGCTATAAAAAGCTACAACACCCGCACTGCACAGCCCCATCTCCCCCCTCAAGGGGGGATTAAGGGGGGTATAAAACCCAAAACATCCCCGTAGCCAGCAACTTCAATGGGAAACCTTTCCCCCGACTAAGTCGGAGTTTGGTAAACCTTTCCCCCGACTCAGTCGGGGTTTAAACTAAAATATTCATGGTATGAAACGTCGTGCCTGGTTATTCAATACCGATTGAGAGACCGCTTTATATTTTTGTAATAACCGGATTTTGATCTATCTTCTTTTATTTGTATTTTTGTGAACCAAACATACCAAAATAAAGAATGGATAGTTCACGAAAAAACATACTTTTAGTTTTATACAAAACGGATCAAACGGTTTTTCGTTTGAAAGATATTGCACTATTGACGGGAGAAACAAATTTTCAATCTTTAAACAAAAGAGTTAATTACCTGGTAAAAAAGAAAGAACTGGTCAACATTCGTAAAGGTATTTATGCATTGCCGGAATACAAGAATGAAGAATTAGCATCTAAAATATTTACACCTTCTTACCTTTCAATCGATTATATTTTACAAAAAGAGGGCGTAATTTTCCAGTATGATTCTGCTTTCAGCTCAGTAAGCTACCTTTCAAGAGCAGTTAAGCTTCAAGGTTTTATTTTCTCATATAGAAAAATTAAAAATGAAATACTGACAAATACAACAGGGATAGATATCATTAATGATGGTATATTCGTTGCAAGCGCAGAAAGGGCATTTCTTGATTACCTTTACCTGAACGGTGATAGCTATATCGACAACCCTTCGATCTTAAATAAAACGAAAGTGAAACAAATTCTACCCATTTACAGTTCCACCACGCTGTCAAAAAGGGTAAACAAAATACTAAAAGATGTTTGATACCAATCGACATAAATTTTTCATGGTACAAATCCTAAAAGACATTTATGCCGATTTTGAATTAGCTAATAATTTAGGTTTTAAAGGTGGTACTGCCTTAATGTTCTTTTATGGGCTACCACGTTTCTCTGTTGATTTGGACTTTAATCTATTGGATAAATCAATTGAGAGAAGCGTTTATACAAAGCTTAGGAAGATTGCCAGGAAATACGGCACCATTCACGATGAAGCACAAAAACACTTTGGAATAATTGTAGTGCTTAATTATGGAACAGGTGAACGAAAACTTAAAATTGAGATATCCAATCGAGTATTTGATGATCAATATGAAATAAAGAACTACCTGGGTATCTCCATGAAAGTAATGGTACAACAAGATATGTTTGCTCATAAACTTTGTGCATTACTTGACAGAAATACTGCCACAAACCGTGATATCTTTGACAATTGGTTTTTTATGCAGAAACAAACTCCGATCAATCAATCAATTATTGAAACGAGAATGAAAATGCCTTACAAAGAATACGTACAAAAGTGTATTGATTTTCTTGAAAGCAACGAAAACAACAATTTATTGCAAGGACTTGGTGAACTTATGGACGATAAAACAAAAACCTTTGTTCGTAATAAGCTAAAAAATGAGACAATGAGCCTGCTGAACTTTTATAAAGAATTTCCAATTACAAAATAAACAAAAGACACTGTAAAAGCCCCTTCATACCTCACCGCTAGCCAACGGAAGAAATTGGGACAATGCAAGACAGCGAAGACTGAAATCAGCAACCAGTCCACCAGCTGGCGGACAACCAGCAACCGAAGTCCGTAACACCCACATCAACATCGGCACCGGCCGTAAGGTCAGCATCCGTCAGGTAGCCGAGCTGATCAAGGAAAAAGTAGGCTTAAATGGCGAGCTGGTATTCAACACCTCCAAGCCCGATGGCACCATGAAAAAGCTCACCGATCCCTCCAAGATCCACGCACTGGGCTGGCACCACAAAATCGATATCGACGAAGGAATTGAACGAATGTACCAATGGTACACCAACAATCAATAAAAAGTCTAAAAGTCACAAAGTCAAAGGTCACAAAGTCGAAGGTCACAAAGTCAAAGGTCAGAAAAAAGCAAGTTAGAAACCAACCTTCGACCTTCGACCTTCCGACCTTCATGGGTCATTATCAAGCCCACACCCCCCCGGCCACCTACCACCCTCCCCCAAAGGCATACAGCCCTATGGCCCGAACGGTACCCTGTCCGCATGAAATAAGTGTTTCGCAGTGAAATAAGCTTTCCATTGCGCACATTAAAGTTGGAGCTTAATCACATCTAATCAGCCAGTTGCACGCCGGCCGATTAAATCGGCCATACAGCCATAACCCATTTTCAAACCCGCTACCGTGGCCGGATAAATTTTTGTACCCTTCTTGCCGTTCGCTAAAGCGAAACAGCTTGTCCCGGTGAAACCGGGAGCAATTCATAATGCTACCAATGAAGAAACTATAATAAAAGCTCCAACACTCGCACTGTACTGCCCCATCTCCCCCCTTCAGGGGGGATTAAGGGGGGTACACAAGCAACCAAATAATAACAACACAAATATTCGCACTGTACGCCCCCATCTCCCCCCTTTAGGCGAATCCGACCGTCCACCGACGGGCGGTGAGTCCCGGTGCAACCGGGAGGGGATTAAGGGGGGTATTAGAGGCGAAGCGTAGAGGAGTCCCGGGAACCGGGAGGGGTATAAAACCCAAAACATCCCCGTAGTCAGCAACTTCAACGCGAACCTTTCCCCCGACTCAGTCGGGGTTTGAAAAACCTGAACCCCGACTCAGTCGGGGTTGAAAAACTAAAAACAAAATACCAAACCTGTAGCCAGCAACTTCAATGGAAACCTTTCCCCCGGCTAAGTCGGGGTTTGAAAAACCTGAACCCCGACTCAGTCGGGGTTGAAAATAAAAACAAAATACCAAACCTGTAGCCAGCAGTTTCAATGGGAAACCTTTCCCCCGACTCAGTCGGGGTTTTTGTAGGTTCATAATAGCTCCAACACCCGCACCGCTCTGCCCTATCTCCCCCCTCAAGGGGGGATTAAGAGGGGGTATTGGAGGCGAATCCGACCGTCCACCGACGGGCGGTGAGTCCCGGTGCAACCGGGAGGGGATTAAGGGGGGTATAAACCCCTAACATCCCCGTAGCCAGCAACTTCAATGGCAAACCTTTCCCCCGACTCAGTCGGGGTTTATGTAGGTTCATAATAGTTCCAACACTCGTATCGCACTGCCCCATCTCCCCCCTGGAGGCGAATCCGACCGTCCACCGACGGGCGGTGAGTCCCGGTGCAACCGGGAGGGGATTAAGGGGGGTATAAACCCCTACCATCCCCGTAGTCTGCAACTTCAATGGCAAACCTTTCCCCCGACTCAGTCGGGGTTTATGTAGGTTCATAATAGTTCCAACACTCGTATCGCACTGCCCCATCTCCCCCCTTTAGGCGAATCCGACCGTCCACCGACGGGCGGTGAGTCCCGGTGCAACCGGGAGGGGATTAAGGGGGGTATAAAACCCAAAACATCCCCGTAGTCAGCAACTTCAACGCGAACCTTTCCCCCGACTCAGTCGGGGTTTATGTAGGTTCATAAAAGCTCCAACACTCGCACTGTACTGCCCCATCTCCCCCCTTTAGGCGAAGCGTAGAGGAGTCCCGGGAACCGGGAGGGGATTAAGGGGGGTATAAACCCCTACCATCCCCGTAGCCAGCAACTTCAATGGCAAACCTTTCCCCCGACTCAGTCGGGGTTTATGTAGGTTCATAATAGTTCCAACACTCGTATCGCACTGCCCCATCTCCCCCCTGGAGGCGAATCCGACCGTCCACCGACGGGCGGTGAGTCCCGGTGCAACCGGGAGGGGATTAAGGGGGGTATAAACCCCTAACATCCACGTAGCCAGCAACTTCAATGGTAAACCTTTCCCCCGACTCAGTCGGGATTTAAACTAAAAACAAATTAACAATTACACCCACATCCCGGTGAAACCGGGAGTCATTAATATTCCTACTTCTGATTATACGGTACGATTCTTCAATAGGCACCACATTTAGGTGGTGTAACAAAAAGATCGTTGTTAAGAGCGGGCTTTAGCCCAATTATATATTTACCAGGCTTTTTATCATTTGCTTGCGCCCTTTCAGGGCTTTGGGGCTAACTTCCAACCTTACGCAGGGCTGCGCCCCGCGCTGTTGCTTTAAGGCCTTTGGCCTTAAGCTCACATCGAACTTGTCCCCCGACTATTTATATCGGTGAAACGGAGCCACCTGTTGCGGTGTAAACGGAGCCAGCAACTTCAATGGTAAACCTTTCCCCCGACTTAGTCGGTTTTTTTTTACTAACGAGGATTAATCAATCAAAAAATAATAGCTCCAACATCCGTACCACACGCCCCCAACCATGACACAAGGCGAAGCCGCAGTCCCGCGGAGCGGGAACCATTATAACCATTACAACCATTACAATGACGACAACAACAACAACGACAACCAAATAATCACACCCCAACATCCGCACCACACGCCCCCAACCAGCAACAAGCAACAAGCAACAAGCAACAAGCAACAAGCA
>NZ_JBNPXV010000020.1:0-15763 GCF_050433125.1 Roseimarinus sediminis
CAAATATTTATAACTATTTTGCAATGGCGGCATAAGGTGGCTAAAAAACCGCCAATTTTTAAGAACTGTAGTTGGTTTTTAGACAGACTGCCGTTGGCGGCCATATACTTAAACCTCACATTATGAAAAAGTTGACAATAGTAGCAATGTCTCTTCTTTTCGCTTTTAACTGTTATGCACAGGATAATGAATACTTGTTAGATACAGATAAAGCAGGGCTTTTTACTAGAAATATGGATTTAGAAAATGCCCTAGAGTTAGCCAAGACTAGATATGTTGTTGAAAAATCTTCAATTTCACTAGAGGGTGATGACTACGATGTTTATAATATTAAACTAGACGGCCAATTGTTATTGAGAATAGAGCCCTATTGCGAAAGTGACTGCAAGATTTGGAGAATTTGGGTACATAGTGACCTTTACAAAACCGATAAAGGAATAGGTATTGGAAGCACAATTGAGGATATTCAAGTACATTATACTGTTGATTTTTTACAAACGGAAGGCGAGGGCTCGGTCTTTATACACCTAAATGAAAATGACATAGGATTTGAAATTGACCATCAGGCGTTGACAAAAGAGTGGTGGCGAGCAGGAGCTAAATTCGAGGATATACCAAAAGAGACAAAAGTTACAATGATTATTCCATAATACGTCCGCCAATATTTTGTTTATTCCATAAGGGTTTCAGTGGTATGCCAGCAGCGGCTTTCCGCTCATTCTCTCGTCCGTACCCGGACAGAGAATCACACGCAAACCCTTACGTAACAAACAATTTTCCGTTATCGGTCACCCTAAAACGAAACTGCACGACAAGCACAAATGACATTGAACAGACAAAATTTAGTTTACAAAGACTATGGTTTTAAAAATGCAATAAAACGAACTTGACCAAAAAATGAATTGTAAAATTCCTAAATGTTTTTATTTTGGAATAGTTTTAGGAATTTGACTATCTTTACTCTATGAAAACAATAGAACGTAAACGGTACTTGGATACACTGAGTGTTCTTAAAGACAAGAATTTAATTAAGGTTGCCACAGGTGTTAGGCGTTGTGGAAAATCAACTTTAATGACACAATTTCAAGACTTGTTGCGTAAAGAAAACGGCAAAGTTTCCATTTTAGCGATTAATATGGATATGCCCGAATTTCGGTTTTTAGCGGAAAAAAATTGGAAAGAAGTTTACGATTACATAATTAAGCATCTCAAAAAGAACGTAATCAATTATGTATTTATAGACGAAGTGCAAAACGTTCCCGAGTTTGAAAAAATGTTGGAAGGCTTATACGTTCATCCAAACATAGATTTGTACGTTACAGGTTCGAACGCATTTTTATTATCAAGTGAATTGGCAACTTTGCTCACAGGTAGAGCTTATGAAATAAATGTATTGCCTTTTTCTTTTGCTGAATATTTAGAGTTTACAGGCAAAACCACAAACCCTGACCGTGCTTTTGCTGAATATGTGCGTATAGGTGGTTTTCCAGAAGCTGTACGACTTTCTGCGGACGGAAATCATTTTGCAAATGAATATTTGCAAACGGTTTTCAAAAACATTTACGACAACGATATTTCTAAACGCTATACTATTTATGCCGAAGAATCATATCAGGAAGTTGTAACCTTCTTAATAGATTCAGTTGGTTCAAGAGTTTCAGCAGGAAACATTGCTAAAGTTTTAACGACAAATAAAAAGAAGATTGACAACAAAACAGTGTCAAAGTACATTGGCACTTTGGTTGAAGCCTATTTATTTTACAAAGTAAACCGCTATGACATCAAAGGCAAACAACATTTGGCAACGCAAGAAAAATACTATATGGTGGATTTGGGTTTTCGCAACGCATTACTTGGAAAAGAATTGGCAAGCAATGCAGGACATTTACTTGAAAATATAATTTATCTTGAGCTAAAACGCAGAAATAACCAAGTATGGATTGGAAAAACCAACAATTTAGAAGTTGATTTTGTTGTTCGCAACAACGAAGGTTTTACACAATACATACAAGTTTCGCAAACAGTTGAAACAGCAACGACTTTAGAACGTGAGTTAGCACCATTTGACAGTATTGCAGACCATCACGAAAAACTTTTAATCACAATGGACTACGAAACAGGTACATATAACGGAATAAAAAAAATAAATGCAATAGATTGGCTAACAAAGACCGAAAAATAAGGGCGAACCGATAACACGCAATATAGCAAAAAGCGGTGAAGTGCTTATTTGGAGGGGGTTTCGTCCGTTTCAACTTCATCTCGGTTTGATAGTGAATCGCTCGCAATCCGCTTCATACCATATTGCCACCGTCAGACTGTGCAAAAACCCTCCCAAATTGTTAATAACCTCATTGTTTATTATTTAGAGCTATTCTTGATATTTCTTATCTTTATTGTATACCAAAAAGATAGGTCATGCCACACATAATTGGTGAAAACAGGAATCAATTCTTTATGTTAAGCCTCAATGAGGTGGTTCCACAAAATTCATTCGTGCGGGCCATCGATGCTTTTGTTGATGCCATCGATATGGAAAGCTTTGGTTTTACCCATATAAAGTGCAACGATGAAGGCCGCCCGGCTTATCATCCTTCTGTGCTGATGAAGCTCTACCTATACGCTTATCGTTATGGCATCCGCACATCGCGCAAGCTGGAGCGGGAGGCCGCACTCAATATGGAGGCTATCCCGGAAAACCGGGACAAGTTATGGCTTACCTCGTGCCAGAGCCACAAATACAAAACCATAGCCGATTTCCGGAAAAACAATGCAAAGGCTTTCCGCCAGGTTTTCCGTGCGTTTGTAAAACTTTTGCGCGACATGGAACTTGTCGACGGCCAAACAATTGCCATTGATTCGTTTAAAATAAGGGCACAAAACTCGCTGAAGAACAACCTTAACCAGGCAAAGATCGACCGCCATATCACATACATCGACAACAAAGTAAACGAATACCAGTTACAGCTCGACCAATGCAACCTAGAAGATGAGCAACAGGAACTCAAAGCAAAAATAGCGACCCAAAACCAACGCAAAGAGGAGTACCTCGACATACAGCAACAGCTTGAAGAATCGGGCAACGAGCAGATATCGCTTACCGACCCCGATGCCCGCTCTGTTGTACTTCACCGCAATATCATAAATGTAGGCTACAACGTACAGGCTGCAAGCGATTCAAAACACAAACTGCTTGTGGAATACGACACCGGTGATGTTAATAGCCTGTCCCGCAAGGCGGGAATTCTCATGCCCTGGCATCGGTTGCCATCGCCACCAAGGAACTGCTCGGTGTTGAAGGGATGGATGTTTTGGCCGACAAAGGCTACCACACCGGTGAAGAACTGAAAAGGTGCAAAGAAGAAAACATTACCACCTATGTTTCTCCCAAAGCCCCTTCTACAAAAGATATTGGCTTGTACCCGATTACTGATTTTACCTACAACAACGAAACCGACAGCTATACCTGTCCTGCAGGTGAAACGCTCACAACAAACAACGTTTGGTACAGTCACAGCGCACGGGGGAACACCGCCGCATATAAGTTCAGGAGGTACACAACACCCGCTTGCAAGCAATGTGCTTTGCGGCAAAAATGCACCAAGGGGGAACGTAACGGCAGGTGCATCGACCGCAGTGAATATGCCGAAACCATCGGGGAAAACAAAGAACGCATCAACAACAATCCCGGATATTACAAAAAGCGGCAACAGGTAACAGAACACCAGTTTGGCACTCTTAAACGCCAGCGCGGCTTTACCTTCACCCTGATGAAGGGCAAAGAGAAAGTACTTGGCGAAGTTGGCTTGGAGTTTATTGCTTACAACCTAAGCCGTTGTGTGTCAATACTTGGATGGGATGAATTCGTGAAAGCCTTAACAGACAAGGCTTTGGCGACAATATTGATCAAGACACGGCAGTTTTTAAGCCATTTTGCGCTATTAAAACCAGAAAAAAAAATTTTATCATTTACAAAATTCGAAAATTTATTGTCCGGTATGGCCCTCTATTCAATTTGTATGAGGTAAATTTATGATCAATAAATAACGGAAGTTGGTTTTTACACAGACTCCCGTTACAAACAATAATGACTTCGATTCCAGCCTGTTTTCAAAATTTTAAGTATTTTTGATTTGAGTTTAATAAACGGACAAGATGATTAATAACAATTCTAATTCATTATCAATAATTAAAGATACTGCAAGCAAAATTTTACCAGATTGCAGGATTCTTCTTTTTGGATCTCGTGCCCGAAAAGACAATTCTATTGATAGTGATTATGACTTTCTTGTTATTACCAGAGAAACAATAGATATCCGAAAAAAAAGAACTCTTAAATCCATGATGCGAAAAGAGTTGGCTCGATTTAAAATTCCTGCCGATATCCTGATTCAAAGCGAGGACGAAATAAATTCAAAAAAAGAAATAACAGGACACATTCTCAAACAAGTCCTTAAAGAAGGTGTTGCTTTATGAATAGGGCGACAATAGATTTTATAAAACAATGGCTAATAAAAGCAAATGAGGATTTATTGGTTGTTGATAAATTGACGGAATATGAAATCATTGCAACATCATCTGTTTGTTTTCACTGTCAGCAAGCCGTTGAGAAATTTTTGAAAGCCTACTTAATTGCCAACGGTGTCGAAGTGAGAAAGACTCACAATATTGAATATTTGCTATCTGAGTGCGCCGACTTTGATAAGGATTTTGCAGAAATTGATCCAAAAGAATTGAGTGATTTTGGTGTCGATGTACGGTATCCTGCTGACATGTTTGTTCCCGACCAAGACGAAACATTAGAATATAAAGATCTTGCGTTTGAAATCAAAGAAATTGTAGAAAGCAAGATTGATCAAATTCTAAAATCACAATAATTGCTGTTTGTAATCGAGTAGATGGCCAGTGAGCCAATAGCCCACTGGTGCACCTCTCACACCACCCAGCATACGGGTCTCGTACTGGGCGGTTCACTAATGAAGGCTAACCTTCATGTAATACTCTTGAAGACTGATGTAGCCACATTGCTTAAGCCTGTCAATCGTGATGGTAGTCCCTAATATGGGACTCTGGTCAACTTTCCAAGCTCCCATGCTCGTTTTGCTCCATCTCCGTCACGGCTAGCCGATTCCTGGCAGTACATTGATCGTGATCATCCGCCCACTTTTGCATCCAGGACAATGACAGGGATTGATGCCCTTTTGCAGGGTGCTCATGCTTTGTCCGCGTAAAACAACCTGTTGTTCCAGTTTGCGAACAACTTTTTCAAACTCGGGAACCAGCACGATGGCCTGTTCAACCGTGGTAAATCCGGATTTCTTTCTCATTGTCAGTAATTATTATGGTTAAATGCACTGATTTTAAGAAGAATCCTGTATTTTTAAAAGAGCTATCCCGCATTGGCGGGATTTAGTTCAACACTTTGTATATTTAACTGTGGGCGCAGTGGTAGTTTCAGCTTCCCCACCCGCCTCTAAGCGGTGTGTATGCGGACTGGAAACCCTCACGAAAACCACAGCTAAACATACAATTGCACGTTAGGTGCAAGTTTAACGAAGAAACAAGAGTGCAAAAATTATGATTTTACTAAATGACATATTAAAACTGGACAATCTTGAAAACGTAAAGATTCGATTTAATTTAATGTTTAATCAAAACTGGAATCCAATCGAAATTTTTAAAAACAAAGATTTTAAAACAGCACTCAACGGACAGTATTGGAATTATAAGAAAAACAGGTCATTCAAATCTGGACAAACAACAATTGGCTTTATTAAAATCAATAAAAATGATGATTTGTGGCTTCTGTTCCATGTTGGAAAAATTACAAAAGACTTAAATGTTCTTGACGGAGTTGGATATGAATATGAAATCCTGTCTGAGTATGAAAAATATTTCGGGCGGTTGATTATAAAATTCAAAAATAAATCACAAACAATGATTCGTCTTGCAAATTCGGTGATTAATGAATGTGAAGTTGTACAGATTCTACCAGACACTTTCGATAACGACTTTTTTCCAGGCTATGACAAGGTTAATGTTACTTGGCCAGAATTATCTCGCGTAATTAATAACGAGACTTGGAAAACAGCTTTGAAGAATCAGAAAGGCGTTTATTTAATCACGGACACTTTTAACGGGAAAATGTATGTTGGTTCTGCTTACGGAGAACATATGATTTTAGGGAGATGGCAAGCATATATAAAGACAGGTAACGGAGATAACAAAGACTTAAAAAAATTGAGTTTTGATTACATTAAGAAAAACTTTAAATACTCAATATTAGATATTTTTAAATCGACAATTGACGACTTAATTATCATTGAAAGAGAAAGTTGGTGGAAAGAGGTTTTAAAAACGAGAGAATTTGGATACAATAATAATTAATAAAAACCAGCACCTAATAAATAGAACTCTGAGCGGCGCGCAGCGCCCAGTGAGGAGTTTCGGTTGAACTACATCCATCCCGCTACGGTGCTATGTACTTAAAGAAGGTTTTTGATGTTTTTTGAAAGAAATCGAGACGGTGTTCTTTGATTTGTTGCAGCTTTTAGTGCTTACCCGCTTAATTGATCCAGCCTGTCAGGTGATTGGCCCCTGCTGCCATTGGGTGGTTTTTGTTGATCATTGGGCGTAGTTCTCCCGGATGCATCTGCTGCATGATTTTAAATGACTGATTATGATAATTTAATAGTCCTGGTTTTCCATCCCGGCGACCGTATTCTTGGTAGTACATTGATCACGACCATCTTCCCGGTTTTGCACACCGGGCACAGGCAGGGGTTGAAGCCCGTGAGCCTTTCAAAGCGTTCCATCCTTGTTTCGGGTGGCTGTTGCTGCTCAATCATCGCATCAATATCGGGCTTTTCCTCCGGGACAAACTGCAATTTGAGGTTTCGTTTTACGGTGTGGTTGTAAATACCAAACCTCCGGATTTTGACAAAGCGCCGTGGCAGGATGTGCATGGTAAAGCGCCGCAGGAACTCAACGCCATCGAGAGTAAGCGGCTTTTTGATGGCCCCCTCGCGATAATCTTTGGCCACGAAAGTTACTTTTCCACCTGCGATGAAAACGACGGGGACAAGAAAGAAGCCATTGAAACGGAAATCAAGAAACAGCAAGAACGGAAAGAAAACTACAAGGCCATTGAAAAGCAATTGGAGGAGTCGGGCCAGCCGCAAATCTCTACTTCCGATCCCGACAGTCGTCACCTGATTACCCGAAACAACATCACCGAAGTGGCCTACAGCGCCCAAACCACGGTCGATGCCGAAAACAACATCCCCATTGATTACAAGATGACCAATAGCAACAGCCTGTCCCGGTTTACCGGGAATAAAAAGGCGATGGGCAACATGCTCAGGCGGTCCAAGTCCATATTGGGGCACAACAATTTTACTGCTCTTTACGATAAAGGTTACCACACGGGCAGTGAGCTTGCCATCTCCGATTCGCTTGCCATTCCGGCAATTGTTGCCATTCCGCCACTGGCCGGAGCCTCACATGCCCCAAATCCGGCATACGATGTTGAGCACTTTATTTACAGCAAAGAAGACGACACCTACACCTGTCCACAAGGGCATGTACTGACAACGAACAACACCTGGCACCATGCCAAAAACAGCATGGGCGAAGTATCGTACCGCTTTAAGAATTATACCACCAGGGAATGCAAAAGGTGCGAAGTGCGGGAGCAGTGCACCAAATCGGCGGCCAACGGCAAACAGGTACGACGCAGCGAATACACCGAAAACATTGAGAACAACAAGAAAAGGGTGGAAAAAAGCGAGCAACTTTACAAGCGGCGACAGGCCATTGTGGAGCACCTCCCGAAGCAAGTTCGGGACAGGCTATTTGGCACGATCAAACGGCAATGGGGCTTTAATTACATCATCACCAAAAAATACATTGAACGGGCCGAAGCTGATTTTGGTCTGGTGATGACAGCCTATAAGCTCAGGCGGATCATCAACATCGTGGGCATCGAAGTGCTAATAAAGTACCTTGCTGGTTTTGCCTTGAGTTTTGGATTAAAAGAAGCCATTAAGGAGTTAAAATCGAACATTTTAAGCCAATTGATTAACAAAACAAATATTAATCACTATTTTGTAAGAGCTGCTTAAAACGGCTAAAAAACAGCCTTTTTTTAAGAGATAGCAGTTCGCTTTTAGACAGACTGCCGTTACAGGGTATTTAAAAACGCTACGAATGAACAAGATTATTAGAATAATATTACCTCATACAATTTCTACGATATTGTTTTTTATCGTTTGTTCATCTTTGTATTGGCTATTCACAATAGAGTTAGAGTTAATTTCATACGATAATATCTTATTCTGTAATATTCTGCCTGGTGCAATTTCACTATTATTGGTATTTGTATTCCTCAGAAAAAGACTTGAACTCCTAAATATCTCATATAAATACAAATTTGTTACATTGATTTTGACTTGGATATTAATGGCGGTTCCTCTAATGAATTTTGAATTATACTTACATTGGTCTAATAGTGAGCAAACCATCATTAACCAGCCTTCTGATTTATTAGAAAATAGAAATTCAAGATACTATACAATAAAAAAGTCAGACCAATTAAAAGAGAAATCTGGCAAATACTTCAGACAAGGTAGAGCTGTTCGGGAACATGAGATGCGAGTTAATTGCTATTTTGTGTGTCCACTCACAGACATCAGTGACAATAAAATGAAACAAAACATTTGGATTGGATTAAACCTGAGCAATAGTTTTAGTGATAGAGTCTTTGATGATAAAACAAAGCAAGAAAAATTAATTTCAAATTATATTGACTCGTGTATTCTGTTGTATGACAGTCATAATTTCAACACGAATTTTCTAAAGAATTTGACAACTCCAAATGAAAGAAAACAATTTATACAAGCAATAGAAAATTCAAAAGTGGAGTACGATGACGAAAATTTAATAATCTTAGAAGAAACAATAAATGATTATCTTGAAAAGGCAAAGAAAAGCTTACAGCGGACAAAACTTACATTTATTGTGTCGATTTTATTATGGATATTATTAACTGTATTTCCAAAGATGAAAAACACCCTATAACATTTTGTAAATTGCATTGCGGTGTCGATGCAGGTTGTCGCCTCGGATTCCCGTAATTATCTCGTCCGTAACCGGACAGATAATCACTCGCAATCCGCAACGACAACAAACAATTTTCCGTTAAGCAACAAGTTAACAAACTTGCTATTGATTCATATTTGGTGTATATTCGCATCAAAACACTATAATTATGGCACGACAAAGCATTTCTTTTACAAAACCAAATGATGAATGGTTAAAGACTCAAATTGAGAATCAAGAATATTCTAGTAAAAGTGAATTGATAAATGATTTGATTAGACAGGCACGTAAACAACAAGTTCAAATTGACTGGATTAGAGCTAAACTGGACAGATCAGAAGAAAGTGGATATACTAATGATTCAAAAGAACAAATTTTGAAACAATCAAAGGCTTTGCTTAATGGTTAAATACAAATTAAGTAATTCTGCAAAAGAAGATCTTATTCGCATACATCATTTCGGTGTAGAAAATTTTGGAATGGATCAGGCTGATAAATACTTCAATACATTTTTTGATTATTTTGAAATAATTGCACAACAACCATTTGCCTTTGAATCAATAGACTATATCAAAAAAGAATATAGACGATGCCCTTGTGGGGCAGACAGTATCTACTATAAAATCAGTAATGGGATTGTTGAAATAATGGCAATTATCGGAAGGCAAGATTTGAACAACCTACTCTAAAAAATAAAAACCTGTTGCTAGTCGAGTAGATGGCCAGTGAGCCAATGGCCCTCTGGTGCACCTCTCACACCACCCAGCATACGGGTCTCGTACCGGGCGGTTCACTAATGAAGGCTAACCTTCATGTAATACTCCTGAAGACTGATGTAGCCACGTTGCTTAAGCCTGTCAATCGTGATGCTAGACTCTAATATAGGACTCTGGGCAACTCTCCAACCTCCCATTCTCGTTCGGCTCCATGCATAGGCTTGATCAGGTTTTATGCCTAAGCAGATAAGGTTCTTTCTTTTCCTTCGGCCTTTTTCCAGCTGAATCAAAAAAACAAATGGAAAAAGGTCTATTTATTGAGCAAGACGAACTTGATAAAGAATTTGACAGATGGCTAAACGAAAAATAGTTTGGTCACATAAAGCTCAAATTAAATTATTCCAGATTCTTGATTTTTATACAGAGAGGAACAAAAGCAAGTCCTATTCTACGAAACTATATAAACGTCTCATCAAGGAATTACCACTTTTAGTCGACCATCCAGAAATTGGAAAATTAACTGATGATGACACAATTCGAGGATTGATTGTAGATGTATTCATTTTGTTTTATGAAACAAAAACTGACCCAATAATAATACATACAATTTGAGATTCAAGACAAAATCCTGACGATCTCAAAATAGAATAGCAACAATTGCTAACACTTAGCTTTCAATTGAGCGTTGCTTGCATACGCTCTACATTAAAGTCCCGATGGCCACCGGGATTGAACTAAACAATGCTCGAATATGCACGAAACCAATAATTTATCTTATAGTGTTTTCAATGTAACCATCCGGTAAACCCTGTATTATTTATCAAGGATATGAAGTTTATATCAGCGTTTCTCTAAAACATTCAGAGAACTATTTAAGTCGGATTGGAGCTTCTTTGAGTTGATTCAGGTTTTTTCCTTGATTTTTGGATTAGAAGAAGTGTATAAGGAACAACTTACACCCTCTGGAAAAATACACCTGCTAAAATGCAATTATATTCATCACCAAAAATACATTGAAGGAGCTCAAGCTGATTTTGATCAAAAGAAACAGTCCTGCATTAATTGGACATCCTTTTAAGTTTGAACAATAAAGTAATTTTTAATACAATGGATAAAACAAAACAGATGAAGCAAAACATGACAAAAGCATTAGCTGTTTCTGCATAAACAGTGGGTGAAGAATTTAGAGGAAGATTGGCATAGAGAATTTTGTTCGTATTGTTAAAGGTGTTAAGTTCTGCAATAATTTTACCTTGATCATTGCTTACCATATTTATCCCATTTCCATTTGAACGAATTAGAAGGCGTCCACTTTGAAGTGTTTCAAATTGTGCCATCTTAGAATGCATTGATGCAAATTCTTTCCAATCGTATGCAGGGACAAGCATAATATCGACATTTTTTCTATTAGCCTGCGCTAAAAAAGATGGGAAATCGTAGTCGTAACAAATTACATTGCCAAGTCTTCCGTATTGTGTATCAACTACTGGTATTTCGGAATTTCCTGAATTAACCACCGGAATTTCAGAAGGCGTTGGGTGAGCTTTCTTATATTCCCACACGATCGTTCCATCCTTACCTATTAAAATACTTTTGTTGTTGATTGGTTTAGGAGCATCTGAACTTCTTTCTTCAAAAAAAGCAAGCAAAACATAAGTATTGAAAGCCTTTGATATGTTTTTTACTTCTGTAATTATGGAATTAAGTTGATTTTGATTTAAGAATAACGATGCTTCGCTCCAGACAATAATTTTTGCACCCAATTCAGCTGCATTTCTTGTATTTTTTATCTGAACAGATATATCTTTTTCACCTGAAAAGAAAGAAGCAGGAATCTTCATATTTGGCTGTTTACCAAGCCGAAGCAATACATCTTTCTCTCTTTGTGCCAGTCGATGTAAATCAAATGGGCCACTAATTGTTGCTACTCTTACAGTTTTCTGAGCTTCCGCTTGTGAAGCGGTTTTTATAAAGCCATAGCTTATAATTAAAATAAATACACTACCAAAGGTGAGTAGCCCATTTTTAACGAATGTAGATTTAAAATCATTTTCAAAAAACCAATAAAGGACGGAGGCAAACCAACAAATTATAAATGTAATGCCATGCAATCCTGTAATGGTACTTAATTGAGCAAAAGGAGTGAAAGAAAACTGAGATTGTGCCAATACTCCCGAAGTGCCAATTTTCGATGTAACCAATGCCTCAATGACAACATAAACCGACGGAAAAACTAATGTATGTACCAGTCTTTTACCTTTTACAAACAACATACGGTCAATTACATAAATTATCATTGTTATGAATGCATACGAAACACCATTAATTGCTCCTATCACAGGGTCATTAAATAAATTATGTGACTTTTGAGTTATAAAACCTGTCATGATCAACAATAGAAATAAAAATACAAATCGTATTGGCTTTGCTCTTCGGGAAAAATGCAGTAGAAATATTGGAGCAATCCATGCAAATATGCCGTATTGATTTTCTTGACCAATAAATAACAAAGAGATGCAACCAACAAATAAAGCTACATAAATGAATGCTTTGCCCTTGATAATATTAATGAGTCTTCCCATAACTAATTTACTTTATTAACTTTACATACAAAAGTAGGATGCGGTTCTTTAAAATAAAATAGTGAATTATAACTATACGAATGAATAAGAATTTGAATCAACTACAAAAAGAACGATTAATCAATATAGAAACCCATATCTGTTCGGTATCTGACATTGACTACCAACGTATTCAGCCAAAAATTGAAATGATAGAGCGACTGGCTGAGATTGAAAGTTCGATCTATGCCGTGTTCGATTTACATAAAAACCACTATTTACTACAAAGCAGGGAGCAACTGGAAATATTTGGTTTAGACCAAAAACAAGATCAAAATATCAATTTCGATATGCATTACGAGCGAATTCATCCCAATGATTTAGCCTTTGTTTTGGAAACTGATAATTTGCATTATCAATTTCTTTCAAATTTGCCATTTAATGAAAAGAAAGATTATAAACTTGTATATGATTTTCGAACCAGAAATACCGATGGATTTTATATAAGGCATTTGCATCAAAGTATTCCCTTAGAGCAGGATAAGAATGGCAGAACCTGGCTTACACTTGTGATTTCTCATCCAATGTCGGAACGTTTGCCAAATGAAAAACCACAACGTCGGTTAATAAATATTAAAACAGGTGAATTACATCTGTTTAATAAAATTGACGGTAAAGCTTCAGCAGTAATTCTTACTAAAAGAGAAAAAGAAGTTTTGATTCTAATTAGCCGTGGATACGACAGCTACAATATTGCAGACAAGATGAGAATTAGCATCAATACGGTAAATAATCACCGACAAAATATTTTAAGAAAAACACGGACCGATAATGCTACTCAGGCTGTATTGTACAGTAAAAGAATAGGAATAATTTAATATATATTTGAAATATGTAAATAATTCCAGCGTATAATAAATAGAATACTGAGCAATGCGCAGTGTCCAACGATGATTTCCACCAGCTGGAAAAATAATCTACATCTATCCCCCTACGGTATTCTGTATTTAAAGAAGATTTTTGATGTTTTCTGCAAAGATACGGCAACAGCGTTCAGTTTAATACGCTGATTAATAAAATAAATATTAATCACTATTTTGTACGGGCTGCTTTAAACGGCTAAAAAACAGCCAACTTTTAGATCTGGTCTTTGATTTTTAAACAGACTGCTTTTAGGTTTAATTCTGAAAAAAGAATTGCAGCATAAACAGTTATGATTTTTTTTGATAGTATCAAATGATAGTATCAAAAATATAAACGATGAAACCAGCATACAAAATAACAAGTAGAATTTTATACTTAATTGCTTCTATTTCAGAAAAAATCGGAGAGGTGAATGCAGCTCATTTAAATAAACCGCCAACAGAATTAAGAGAAAGAAATTGGATAAAAACGATTCTGTCATCGCTTGAAATTGAAGGAAATACTTTGACTGTTGAGCAAATAACCGAGCTGCTTGACAACAAAAGAATCCTTGCTCCAAAAAAAGACATTTTGGAAGTTAAAAATGCAATCAACGGTTATAATCAGCTAAATAAATTCAAAGTCTTCGAACTAAAATCGCTGTGCAAAGCACATGAGATTTTAATGAAGGAATTGATTGAAAAACCAGGAAAACTTCGAACCGGTTCGGTTGGAATTGTAAAAGGTAGCGACATCGCCCAAATTGCACCTCCCGGAGAAATGGTTTATTCGTTAATGAATGATTAGTTTAGTTATCTCAAAAACGACGACGATTTAATTCTCATAAAAAGTTGTGTTTTCCATTACGAATTTGAATTTATTCACCCGTTCATCGACAGAAACGGCAGAATGGGTCGACTTTGGCATACTATGATTTTAAAAGAACACGCTCCTGTTTTCGAATTTCTTCCAATTGAAAGTTTGGTAAAATCAAGACAACAAGAACATTACAATATTCTAGGAAAATCAGATAAACAAGAAACTACAACTGCTTTTGTAGAATTTATGCTCGAAATAATAAAAGATGCACTCGAAGAATTATTAAAAGTTCAAAATATTAGTCTAAGCAAAAATGACAGAATCTCAAATTTTAAAGTAATCATTGGGACAAAAGAATCTTCAAGACAAGATTATTTAAGAGCATTCAAAAATATATCTCAGGCAACTGCTAGTAGAGACTTAAAAGTGGCTGTTGACGATGGGATTATCGAGAAATATGGAGATAAAAGAACAACAAAATATAAATACAATACACGCATTCGAAACAATACCGAATAATTCATCGGGTAATAGCGATTTCATTTCTTCTGCTGTTACTTACGTTTATTACAATTAACCTTGCTGAATAAGTCTAATGCTGCAGCCATAATACAGGACTACCTTAATAGAACTGACCCAATGTTGTCTGATGAGCAACTCATTGTTCTGACCAAAAAGATGAGGCACCTCATGTGGAATTGGCATATTTACATCGGCTATATAATAGCCGGATTATTTTGTATTCGGTTCTTCCTTCCTGCAACAGAACAGTTGAAGTTCCAAAATCCCTTGGGTAAGAATCTATCCATAAAGGAAAAACTTAAGAAATAGACCTGCATCATTTTTTATGTCTGTGTAATAATTTCATTACTAAAAAGACTTATAACAGAGCCTGGTCAAAAAGAACAAAAAAAAACCGATAGAAGTCATCCATGTCTCTGGCATTTACTACCTGGCAGCGTATATTTTATCCATTTGACGGGTGAGTTAGTAGCCGTGTTTACTAAGCAAAAAGAAATAATTTCGCGGATCGTTTGTGGAACAAAGGACCATGATTTAAGGTACAAATACAGAACAGCTTTGAAAAAATAATTGGCCGTTCTTTAATCGAAAATATCAATAGGGCAAAGTAGAAAAAGAATCATTAACAATAAGCAGAAAAGGATAGACTATGCAAACTCAACTCAGTTGGAAAAAAAATTTTCTTTCTACTTTATACAGCATTTATTCGAATGGTCATCAAATTGGGGAGTTAAGAGATAAAAGTTTTTCCCAAACAGCCCATGGTCATTTAAATGGTAAAAGCTATACATTTAAGACAAGCGGGTTTTTAAAACAACATACTAAAATTATCGACAGTGCTGAAAACAGAGTCATTGGTGAAATAAGTTATAACAGCTGGATGACAAAATCCTTCATCACAGTTGATAATAAAACAATTAACTGGAAGTACGATAATTTATGGAATACCAGATGGAGTGTTTTTGATTCAGAAGGTTTGAATATAAACTACGCTGGTTCATCGGCAAGTGGCCAAATTGATTCTAATTCAGCTGATGCGTTGCTTTTGTTGTGTGGCTTATTTGTTACGAATTATTATTGGCAAATGTCTGTTGCAGTGCTCATTGCTGTTTTTGTTCCAATCTGGACCATTACACTGGGATA